>JAQWRC010000366.1 GCA_029243925.1 Phycisphaerales bacterium | reverse complement strand
GTAGGCGAATGTGTACCCTTCACCCCCGCGTTCCGCGCCGACGGCGATTGCGAACACCAGTCCTCCCAGGCCCAGGAGGCATGCAGCAGCAGTACAGGCGGTCAAATATCGCAAGGCGCTCTCCTCTTCCCGGAGGAGCCTCCATTGAACCAGTTCACACGGCAGACAGCAAGAAAAATCCGCCGACCCGACGCAGCAGCCCCGGAGCGTGTCCAGGGGGTTGCCTCAGTGGCAGTTGTTCCAGTTGGCGGTAGCATGAGCTGGTCTTCAAGAGTGCGCTTGCCGTCGCTTGTGTTCGTCCAAACCAAACGCATGAGTTTCAGAAAGTGGGAGTTCATATGAATCCAGCCATCAAAAAGCCTCTGCTTGCCGGGATCCTGGGGCTTGGATTGGGAGTGGCCTTCGGCATCTTTCTCGGGATAGAACGCGTCCATATCACGCTGCTGATGGCCGTCGGCTTTGGTGTTGCGGCATGGATATTCACGTACCTCCTTTTGAAGATCACCAACAGCAGCAACTGAAGCATGCCACACGTGTCGTCGATGCCAACGCAACATGCCCTGCAGCGATTCCAGGGGAATGGTTGGTTTATTAGAGAATGAGCCGCCAGCGTGACATGAAGGCTAATGCTACGATCCCGGCCATGAAACACCGCTTGAACATTCTTGCACTGGGTTCAGTTCTGGTCATGGGTTTCTTCTGCTCTGGTTGCGAGAAACCGGATATATCCAATCTGTTCGCAGCGTGCCAGGATCCCTCTGCGACTGACACCGAGATCAGGGCACTGGCCGAGTCGGGGCTGGATGTCAATGCCAGGGATGCCAACGGATTTACACCGTTGTTCTATGCAGTGACACAGCGCTCAAGTGATACCGCCAAGGTCCTCATCGATGCCGGGGCCGATGTGAATGCACGCATCGAGGTGGCGGACATGCCGGTATTGTCAAGTGCATTGGCGAATCCCGATCCCGAAATGATTCCATTGCTCATCAGGAGTGGGGCTGACGTCAACGCGACTTCGTGGGGAGGCGCAACGGCACTGATGGTGGCAGCTGGCGGCAAGGGACTGCCTCGCGATATCAATGCCCGGGTGGTCTCGGAACTTCTCGCTGCTGGCGCTGATGTCAACGCAAGGAGCGAGCTCAATTGGACGCCGCTCTTCTTTGCAGCCCGTTGGACTCCAGATCCTGCGATCGTCCTGTTGCTTCTGGAGGCGGGTGCCGACGCAGCGGTCGAGGACAGAGACGGTTTCGACGCTCTTACCTACGCCGGACGGAACGATGCGCTGAAGGGTACGGAGGCGTTCAGGGCACTCAGGGCCGCAACAAGGAACTGAAGTCTGCAGGGGACTAGGGGCATTCACCCCAGCCGCCGATGACAAGTAGCAGGTCATCGACACCGACGATGCCGTCCACGTCCAGGTCAGCAGCCGCATCGTCACTGCCCCAGGCTGCGATGATTGCCAGAAGATCGTCGACCCCGATGTGCCCATCACCGGAGATGTCTCCGTCGCAGTCGGGGGCTTCGCAATGGTCCGGGATGCCGTCGTCGTCCAAGTCTTCCCAGGTTGGTACGACTCCGCGACCGACGTATGCTTGGTCGAACCACCATCCACTTCCACCCCAATCGACTGCATCAGCGATAAATGCAATCTCTGTCGCCGCACCGAGCACAATCGGATCGATCCACATGGTGATGGTATTGCCTTCTATCAGCACTTCGTCGAGTACACCAGTATCCGACCCGCGATATGAACCGCCAACCGGCATGACGCTCCAGGCATGGTCAACATCTTCCCAGTCGAGTCCCTCCATGTAAGGAGCTTCGGTATCGACGGAGATACGGTATAAGCGATTGGGAGCCGAGGGGTCATCAGCGGGTAGTGGAGGGCCTTCCAATTCAATGCTGGCTTCCAGGAGATTACCAGGGAGGCGGCGGACTACTACCCTGACGATATCCAGGCTCGGTGGGATCTCATCGTGAACATCATCATTGATCGCATCAATAAGCATGCATTCGTGGTACATGTCACAGCCAGTATCGGAGCATGTCAGGTTGGGTATCCAGTAACCGGATTGCGCTTCACATTCGGCCCGAGACGTTTCGATGCATGTATCCAAGCAGCAGGCACCTGCAGGAGATGTCCCGGTGTTCACGACCCACGCTCGCCGTGTGGTCAGGAAGTCGGACCGCAGCCGTTCGTCGCGCACGAGAGGGTTCGGATCTACGACGGTGAGTTGGACAAGGTTCGCCCCCGCGGGCAGGGTGATTGAACCCAGGTCCAAGGTGGAGGAACCTGTTGCAACAACGTCTCCGTTGACTCTCCAGGTAATCTCGAGTTGATGACCGTTTGGGTGCAGGATGTCTGCCGAGAGAATCACATTGGCATCCACGAAGAGGTCTGCGTGGCTGACGGCTTCAATGGGATCAACTGCCAGGTGCATTTGCAGAATAGCCCCCTCGATGCCCGGGCCGTTGAGAGGGTTTTCCAACCAGTTCATCAGGGAATCTAACGAAGGTCGGTAGATGCCAAATTCACAGAAGTGTCCGCCCTCATATGTGTTGTGGATTCCAATGCCGGGCAGCGAGTAGCCGAGCCAGTGGGCCCACTTGGCAGACGTCACACTCATTTCCTCAGCATTCATGATTGAGATGTTCCGATGAGGTAGTTCACCGCCTGTATGTGTTACACCATCATTGATGTACTCATCTGCCAGGTGCATGAGGGAATGTCCGATTTCGTGCATCATGATCTGATCTGTGTACGAATTGGAGCCACAGAAGGTCGCGATATCCAAGTGAGTGCCAGCACCACACCATGTAATTGTGTTGCCTGCAGCCACAATGCAATCTGCGTCCGGAGCCAGGTTGGCATAGGCATGCCCCAGTGACCAATCTTCCATGAGGAGCAGGTCGCCACCAGTTGTGCCGTCTGCGAGGTACATATTCATGGCGGTGTCGACATCGATATTTCCGTTTGCCGGATCGTTGTCGATGCCTGATTCGGCCGAGATAACGTCCACGCGGTGGATATTGATCCAGTTCTGATATTGGTCGAAGGGTTTGAAGTCGAGGATGAAGTCCGCCCGGTCCTGGGCCATGTTCATGTAGGCGGGAATCTCGGTTGCGGTATACCCGTCACCGACGAACACGAAGTCGAGCCGATTGGTCGGATCCCCTGAGTCATGGATGGTTTCGACGTTCACGGATCCGCGCGGGAACTGGATGGGATCGCTGGAGAAGCGAAGAGACTCGGTCGGTACGACGCAGTTCGTGAGTCGAGGATGCTCGATACTCTCGACGTTGACGTGATCGTGAGTTGCTTCGAACGCTCGTGCTGGCGCCGGTGCTTCATTAGTGGATTCGCCAGGTGCCGACCAGGCCGCCAAGCTAAGCACAACAGCACAAGCAATTAGATGTCGCATGGTTCTGCTCCTCACCCAGGTGAATGATCCATTGGACCACTCCACTCAGCAGACAGCAAGAAAAACCTGTCGATGCCAACGCAACAGCCCCCCGGAGCGTGTCCAGGGGGGGGGTGAAATTCAAAGTGGAGGGCGGAGGGGATCGGGTATGATCACCCTTGCGCCTGTTCATGGAAGGACGGGCTCGCATCCCACCTGCCCTCGAGGTTTCCATGTTCGTACTCCTGCTCTCGTTCGAGTGGGACGGGTTTCCGACTCGTCTGCTCGTGTTGCTGGGCCTGTTCGTCTTCACCTGGCTCGTTGGAAGACTGATCGAGAGATCGACTGGTCTCGGACCGGACACGACCGACCTCACGCCACCGCAACTGCTCGTGACCGGGCCCAGCGTGGTCGTTCAAACCTCCGTCGACGAGGGTGACAGCGAGCAGCCGGATGCGTCACCACCTTCACCCGATCCGGGTGCGATCGAGTCGGAGGAGGGCGGCGCGGACCTTGGCGGCTTCCGATGCATTGCCGGTGGTCGCAATGCCGAGGGCCAGTGCGATGTGCCGCCCAACGAGCTCTTCGTCGGTTCGCG
>JAQWRC010000161.1 GCA_029243925.1 Phycisphaerales bacterium | reverse complement strand
AAAGTGATCTTTCCAGTGCATTGGACGAGTTCTTCGGTGCGTTCTCAACTCTGGCCAATGATCCCACGGATGCATCGTATGCAGCATTGGCGTTGCAGCACGGTGAGGTCCTCGCAGGTCGCCTGCAGGAAATGACGGAGGAATATGAAGCGCTGTCGCAACAGGTTGCAGAAGGCGTAGGTGCGACAGTTGCTGCGTGCAACGAGTTGCTTGACGCCATCGCGCTGCTGAATGGGCAGATTGGTGAGGTCGAGGGAAATGGTCATGAGGCAAGTGAGCTTCGGGATCAGCGGGACCTGCTTGTTGATCAACTGTCCATGTACATCGACGTGGATGTCGTTGAACAGCCGGGCGGCATGGTGGATCTTCACGTTGGTTCAACGCCGATTCTGATGGGTTCGCAGTCAATGGGGATATCTGCACATGAGCAGCAGGTTGATGGTGTGGCACGATTGACATTGCGTACTGCAGCCAATGGTTCACTGCTCCAGGTCGAGGGCGGTTCGCTGCACGGACTGCTCAGGCAGCATGCCGATACCATCGAGCCGGCACTGGAGACACTGCATAAGTTGGCTGGTGCATTGATTCATCATGTGAATCGAGTGCATTCGCAGGGGCAGGGTACGCGTGGGTGGTCTTCCTTGACCGGCACGGTTTCCATCGGTGATTCGTCGGCGATGCTCAACGACACTGCTGCTGCTGCACTCGCGCCGATCAGCAACGGATCGTTCACGATCCACCTCCGTGATGCTGAGTCGGGAGACGTGACGGAGTCATTCACGGTGAATGTCGATGGTGATTCGATGAGCTTGCAGGATCTCGTTGATGCGATCGGAACTTCGACTGGTGGCAATGTGTCAGCCTCGATCAGTGCCGATGGTCAATTGCGGCTGTCCGCGCCCGAAGGATCGGAGTTGACGTTCTCGAATGACACCAGCGGTGCGCTTGCAGGTCTTGGAGTGAATACGTTCTTCACGGGAACGGATGCATCTTCCATAGGAGTGCATCAGGCACTGATTGACAATCCGGATCTGCTTGCTGTCGGAGATGGAAACCTTCCGGGTTCTGCTGGAACCGCATTGGCGATCTCGCTTCTTGGTGAAGAGGACTCCGCTCTTCTTGGCGGCCATGGCATCACCGCATTCTGGAGAACTGCCGTTGGAACACTGGCGGTTCGAACCAGCGCCAACGCCGGCGTCTTCGAATCAGCTGGTCTGGTCCGTGAAGGACTTGGCATGCAGTTGCAAATGGTTTCGGGTGTTTCGATTGAAGAGGAATCGATCAATCTCATGGCGTATGAACGGCAGTTCGAAGCCGCCGCTCGATATCTCGCTGTTGTGGACGACACTTTGGAGACGCTGATGAATCTCGTCTGAGGTTCAGCATTCTGAAAGCACGCATGCACTCATTTCCAGCTCATCTTTCACGCGTCCCTTCAAGTCTCAGCACAAACATGCTGCTGCGCTCGATTCAATCATCACAGACGCAGCTGCTCCGGGCCCAGGTCGAGTTGGCTACAGGGCGGGCGCTGCATCGGCCATCGGACAACGCGGTTGCCGCCCGGGCCATCTCGTCGTTGGATGATGTCATTGCTCAGCGACTTCGGCGACTCGGCAACCTCGGTCATGCCGATGGCGTATTGGCTGCTCTGGATGGCGGCATTGCTGACCTTTCCGATCTGCTTGCGGAAGCAACGGGATTGGGGATGGGTCATGTTGATTCCGGAAGTGGATCCGGCTCGATGGAAGCTGATGCGGTTGCTGTCGATGCGATGCTGCGTCGGGCGTTTGATCTCGCCAACCGTGCGCAAGGCGGCCTGCACCTCTTTGCCGGCACTTCGACCGGTCGTTCTCCGATGACTGAGATGCTTGGCGGATACCGGTACGGAGGCCAGGGAAACGGGCTGATCACAGATCTTGGCCTGGGGAGTGCCGTGCCGCTGACCATGTCCGGCAGTGAGGTCTTTGGTTCTCTCAGCACGCGTGTTCAGGGTGATCATGATCTTGATCCACAGCTGAATGCGGATACACGCATTGCAGATCTGAATGGGGCCCTTGGAAACGGAGTACACACTGGGCGATTGTCAATCACGATCGAGCCTGCTGGTACGACGATTGATGTTGATACGAGTGGCGCATACACGGTGGGCGATGTGGTTGATCTGCTCAATGAAGCCGTGCCGGGTGCATTCGAGCTGAGCACGACGGGCTTCATGATTACGCCCGGCGTCGGGGTCACGCTTGCCATTGAAGATATCGATGGTGGTAC
>JAQWRC010000158.1 GCA_029243925.1 Phycisphaerales bacterium | reverse complement strand
CGCTGTGGATCTTACACATGGATCCGGTCATTCGAAACTGCGTGTTCACCGGCATCGATGCGTCGGTGCAGGGCGCCGCGATCTGGAGTTCGGATTCCCAGGCGCTCATCGAGGATTGCCGGTTCGTGGGCAACGACGCGGGTGATTCAGGCAACATCCTCTTCAACCAGTCGTTCTCGGGCGACAACCCGGGTCTGTTGGCCCGGAACTGTTCGTTCGAGGAAAATCAGGGGTATGCCATCGCGCAGATCCAGTTCACGACCGCTGAATTTCAAGACTGCACGTTCCGCAACAATACGGCAGTGGGTGTGGTGTCCACCTTTGGATCGGGCGGGCTGGTGTCGGTGTCGGAGACACTCTTCTGCGAGAACGACGGGGGCGTCGACATCAATGGCCCTTGGATCGACGGCGGCGGCAATCAGTTCGAGGACGAGTGTCCGGTTGGTTGCCTGGGTGATGTGACTGGTGATGGCGCGGTGAACGTGACGGACTTGCTTGCAGTCATTTCTGGGTGGGGTGATCCGTATTCCGTCAGCGATCTGCTTGATGTGATCGCTGGGTGGGGCGCATGCGATTGATCGATCAGTCGAGGTTGAACGTCGCGAGGTAGATCGCGGTTTGTCCCTCGTGACTTGAGTAGTAGCTCACCAGCAGCCGGTCGTCGTCGACGATCAGGCCTGGGTAACTCGTATCACCACCGGATGGCAGTACCTCGAGAGTCGTCATTGCGCCTGCGTCGTCGAGTGTGGCGAGGAACGTCCGCTGCTCGTCGGGAAGGTATCGCCGTCCTGCTACGACCCACTCCCCATCGAGGTCCACGAAGTTCGGCCCGCCGATGCGTTCGTCCAGTTTCGTGAACGTCCACGTGGTCCAGGGTGGTGGGGCGTGTCCGAACATCGCGAGTTGGTCGCCGCCGCCGCGTCGAGCCAGTGCATGCATGGTGTCGTCACGGAAGCGCAGTGTTACTTCGTTGGGTGCGCCGTCTACGGGGAGTCGCATTGCGTGTTGGTACTGGATGCCGTCGGTGGTCTTCACGAGGTGTGCCTCGGGGGTTTCGTCGAACGGTTGGTACAGCACGCCCCAGCCGGTGCCGTCGTGCCAGGTCACCCGCCACAACCAGTCGCGATCGGAGGCGATGGCTTCGTCGACGACGATGGGGGCGGGGTGGCCGAAATCCATGGTGTCAGGATCGGCGAAGGCGACGCGGGTGGTCATTGATTGCAGTTGTCGGTCGACGTAGACGGATCCGCCGCAGGTGAGCATGACGCGTCCGTCGGGTGTGAGGGAGAGTTTCGGATCTCGGAGGTCCACGCCGTCCTCTTGCAGTTGGGCGACGGAGTTCCAGGTGCCGTCGTGGGTGTGTTCGATGACTTGAATGGTTCCGTCGCGTCCATGCACATGGTCCTCACCTTCGCGGAAGGTGCACAGCAGGCGGTCGTTCACGACGAGGAGATCGGTGAATGCGTTGTGCGGTGCTTCGCGCCAGATGCACTCGACGGACTCGAGTCCGGCCACGTGTCGTGGGGCGGTCTGGCAGCTGGTGACGCAGAGGGCGATCGGCAGCAGGGTGGCGTTCAGGAGGATGCGGAGCATGATCGTGATCCTAGTCCATGCCGGTTCGCCGTGGAGTCATTTCCGGGTGTGGCGTATGGGGTTAATCGTCCGGTTGATCATCGCCTGACTGAGTCATCAGGATAAATGCGATTCTGCCCAGCAGTATGATTCCAAGTGTGATCAGGAACACTTTGAATGCTGAGACGCCCGTGATCATTTGAAATATGGCCGCGCCTGCCATGATCAGGATGAAATAGAACACACGATAGAGAATGGTCTTCCGCATGGAGGATTCCTTGTTGTTCGAGTTACTGCTCATCATCGCCACGGTGTTTGTTGCCTGAAAGATATGATTTCATGGTGGAGTTGGTGGATGCAAGCATTCCAAGTCCGAGCAGGACCAGGAGTACTGACAGCGGCCAGAAGCCTGCGCTTCCAGGGTAGACGGCGGCTCCGGCCACGATGATCAAGAGGGCGAGTATTCGAATAAGAACGATCTTCTGCATACGGGCTTCATTTTAGCGGGTATGTGCGCATCGTCGTACACTATGTGCGTATTGGCCCCGGTAGCTCAGTTGGATAGAGCAGCGGACTTCTAATCCGCAGGTCGCACGTTCGAATCGTGCCCGGGGCGTTGAGGAGGCTCAAATGGCTAAATATAGAAACGAGCTCTTAAATCTACTTCGGGAAGAATATGACAAAGCAATTAAGCAAATAGACAAAGAGGTAAAAGGGCATATAGAAGACGGTCATGATATGCGCGCGGTATTTTGTGCAAGGGATGCCCAGGCAAGTGTGTTTCAAGTCCAAGAGATTCTGTCTGACCTGTACGAGAATCTAACTTTATTCGGTTACCGAATATTACAAAAACATAAATCTCCTCGACTCGACGAGTTTCCAAAGAAGCTTGCAAATCCGTTCGATCGCTTGAATCCAGTGATACCCCCACTAGTGCGTGATATTGAAAAAGAACACCCAGATATGTGGAGTGAGGGCAATTTCATAGACGAGTGGCAACAAGAAATGCATGTGGGAAAGAAGGAGTG
>JAQWRC010000141.1 GCA_029243925.1 Phycisphaerales bacterium | reverse complement strand
ACCAACCCGACGAACACGATCTTTTCGATCAAGAGGTTCATGGGCCGGCGCCACAATGAAGTCGAATCAGAAGAGAAATTGGTCCCATACGCAATCACTGGCGGCGCAAGCGATCTGGTCAAGGTCGAAGTCGACGGCGTGGAATACACGCCACCAGAGTTGTCCGCGATCATCCTTCGCGAGTTGAAGCGCATTGCAGAAGAGTACCTCGGTGAGTCTGTCGATCGGGCCGTCATCACCGTGCCCGCCTACTTCAATGACGCGCAACGTCAGGCAACCAAGGATGCCGGCGAGATTGCCGGACTGACCGTTGAGCGAATCATCAACGAACCGACCGCCGCGGCGCTCGCATATGGTCTGGAAAAGAAGACCAACTGCAAGATCGCCGTATTCGACCTCGGCGGCGGCACGTTCGACGTCTCCGTACTGGACATTGGTGATGGCGTCTTCGAGGTGCTGTCAACCAACGGTGACACCCACCTCGGTGGTGATGACTTCGACCAGGTTCTGATCGATCACATCGCCGATGAGTTCCGCAAGACCGAAGGCATTGATATCCGTAGCGATGCCATGGCCCTGCAGCGACTCAAGGAGGCTTCGGAAAAAGCCAAGTGCGAACTGTCGCAGCAACTGGAGACCTCCGTGAATCTTCCGTTCATCACGGCCGATTCAAGTGGTCCCAAGCACCTGCAGATCACGATTACCCGCGCCACCTTCGAATCGCTGGCAGCGTCGCTCTTTGAGCGCCTTGCCGGGCCGTGCAGAACGGCATTGACTGATGGCAAACTCGACCCCAGCAGCATCTCGGATGTGGTCATGGTCGGGGGATCGACCCGTATTCCAAAGGTGCAGGACATTGCCAAGGAGGTCTTTGGCAAGGCGGAGCTTGATCGTTCGATCAATCCCGACGAAGTCGTGGCCATTGGAGCTGCCATTCAAGGCGGCGTATTGCAGGGCGACGTAAAGGATGTTCTCCTGCTGGATGTCACGCCGCTGAGCCTTGGCGTTGAGACGCTGGGCGGATTGATGACAAAGCTCATCGAGAAAAACAGCACGATTCCGACGTCCAAGAAAGAAACGTTCTCCACAGCCTCTGACAATCAAACCTCGGTGACCATTCACGTTCTTCAAGGTGAACGGGAGTTTGCCAAGGACAACCGGACGCTCGGGCAGTTCGATCTGACGGATATTCCTAGCGCTCCGCGAGGCATGCCGCAAATCGAAGTCGAGTTCGGCATTGATGCCAACGGCATTCTGAGTGTGTCCGCAACGGACAAGGCGACTGGAAAGACCCAGGACATTCAGATCACCGGCTCGTCGGGCATGGACAAGGATGAGATCGAGCGGATGAAGTCCGATGCGGAAACGCATGCAACCGAGGACAAGAACCGTCGAGAGCTCATTGAACTGAAGAACCAGTCCGAGCAGGTGATTTACCAGGTCCGCTCGCAACTGGAAGAGCATGGTGACAAGGTTTCGCCGGAGGCACGATCGAACATCGAGTCGTCGCTGTCGAATCTTGAAGCCAAGCTCAAGGAAGATGACCAAGAGGCCATTCAGGCGGCCATGAAGCAGCTCAATGACAATGCCATGGAACTTGGCAAGGCTGTATACGAGGCAAGTGCTGCCGAGAATGACGCTGGAGCAGAGAGTGGTGAGGAGAGTGGTGCATCCGCGGATTCCGCGGGTGATGACGATGTCATCGACGCCGAATACGAAGTCAAGGATGAATCGTAGTCGATCGAATTCCCTCTTACTTTCCGGCACGACCAGAAAGGGAAGCCCCGCGGGACACCGCGGGGCTTCTTTGTGTATTGATTGCATCACGGTCGCTACACTGGTGGATTCAAAGGAGTCTCTCATGACCACCATCGATTCCAACACCGTCAGTCACTCCGGTTCGCTGGATTCCGCTCGCATCGATGCATTGCGCAATGGATTTGACGCCAATCCAAAATGGCGATTGGCACAAAATGCCATCAGCCAGGTCTCGGTCGACGACGTCGCGTTGGACCGATCGATCGTCACGGCCACGGATCATTCATTTTCGACATGGCTTGATGACTGGAAGGTGACGAATCAGAAGCAATCCGGACGCTGCTGGATGTTCGCGGCCCTGAATCTGTTTCGGGCTGGTGCAATGAAGACCATGAACGTCAAGGATTTCGAGTTCAGCCAGAACTGGACTCTGTTCTGGGACAAGTTCGAACGAGCAAACTACTTTCTTGAAGCCATCATCGATACGGCGGATCGAGAAATCGACGATCGAACCGTCGCCTTCCTGCTGGACCGTCCTCTGGATGACGGTGGCCAGTGGAACATGTTCATCAACATCGTACGCAAGCACGGACTCGTGCCGCAGGCTGCGATGCCGGAGACCGAAAGTTCTTCATGTACCCGGAGGATGAACTCGGTGCTGCTGACGCTGCTTCGAGCCGGCGCCCGTGATGTCCGCCGATGTATCGAGCGAGGTGGCTCCGCAGCCGATGCCCGGGGCGTCAAGGAGGCGATGCTTGAGCATGTATGGCGTGTGCTGTGCATTCATCTCGGCACGCCACCCGTGGATTTCGAATGGCAATGGAACGATGCGGACCGTGAATGTCACCGGCGTGGCCGGATGACACCGCTGGAATTTTCTGAAGCCTTCGTCGACCTTCCCTTGAATGACTACGTGTGCATTGTCAATGATGCTCGCGAAACGAGTCCCTATGGCAGGACCTTCACGGTCGAGCACCTCGGCAATGTGGTTGGTGGGGAACCGGTGACGTATTTGAATGTTGAAATCGACGTCATGAAGCAGTTGGCCATCGATGCCCTTGAAGGTGGCGAGCCGGTCTGGTTCGGCTGTGATGTCGGCCAGATGTTCCGTCGTGATATCGGGCTCTGGGATGCGAAACTCTTTGATTACGAGAACGTCTATGACGTGCCGTTCGACCTGTCCAAAGCAGACCGTCTGGATCATCATGAGACGTTGATGACGCACGCCATGTTGTTCACAGGCGTCGATGTCGTCGAGGGCATGCCTCGACGTTGGCGGGTGGAAAACAGCTGGGGTGAAAAGAACGTGGGTCGCAAGGGTTTCCAGGTCATGAACGATTCCTGGTTCGATGAATACATGTTCGAGATCGCAGCACGGAAATCGGCCCTGCCGGCTTCATTGCAGGCAGCGCTCTCCGAAGAGCCGATTGTGCTGCCGCCGTGGGATCCCATGGGGGCATTGGCCCACTGATCGACGGCTGTTTCTGGCATCTGAGGCAAGTTCATTTGCTCTTCTGGTCCACTTTGGC
>JAQWRC010000125.1 GCA_029243925.1 Phycisphaerales bacterium | reverse complement strand
GAGTCGCTGTGGACCAACCTGCTAAATCTCAGCCTGCTGATTGCCGTTGGGGCAGCGGTCTAGGGCGGCGGTGCCATTGCATTGGGGATGCCGGAATTGCGGTGGGCTCTGGGGCGACGCTGACCTCAGGACTCGACACGCCATTCCCGTCCATCACGCTGCACCGATCGATACAACGTGTCACGTTCAACGGGATTGAATCCTGCTTCACGAGCGGCACGCTGCAAATCGCGCACGGTGACTTCCTGATGCGTGCCTGCGCCATCAACCTTCGTGATGTCGTACCACACCACAGTTCCATCGATGTCATCGGCACCATTCTGAAGCATGAGTTGCGCCATCTCCAGCGTCTGCATGATCCAGAATGCCTTCATGTGCGGAAAGTTGTCAAGCATCAACCTGGCAACGCACAACGTTCGAAGATTCTCCAACCCCATCGGCCCCGGCAGATGTTCCAAGGCACTGTCATCGGGAATGAATGGAAGGGGAATCAATGTCTGGTAGTAGCCTGTCGCACAGGTCTCCGGCGTTGGCTGCAGCGCCAAGCCCGTGCAATCAGGACCATGGAGCACAACTGCATCGTGCGGACGTCCCTCATGGTCAACCGAGGATTCCAACGCCAGCCCGTGTTCAGTCGCCCATGTCCGCAATGTCCGGTCCTGCTCCTGCCTCAGCAGTTGCATGTGGCGAATTCGATCGGCACACGTTTCCACATGCCCATACAGCATCGTTGCATTCGTATTGAGGCCTTCCTCATGGGCAATACGGTGCACATCAAGCCATCGATCACCTGAAATCTTCGTGCGATGGGTTTCCGCATGAACACGGTCATCGAAGACTTCAGCACCACCGCCGGGAAGCGAGCCAAGCCCAGCTTCCTTCAGTTGCTGAAGCACCCACCGGATACCGTCGTCACCATCACGCCCCTTCTTTGCGATGCGGGCAAGGTGAACGATCTCGACTGCTGTGAATGCCTTCACATGAAGACGAGGGGCCACGTCGACGATCGCTGAAAGCATGTCCAGGTAGTACTGGAACGGCAGCCATGGATGAAGTCCGCCGACGATGTGCATTTCCGTCGCGCCAGACTCCGTCGCCTTGGTTGCTTCCTTGCGGATGTCATCGAGCGAATACTCATATGCTCCATCATCATCCTTCTTCCGATGAAATGAGCAGAACTTGCAACTGAGCGCGCAGATATTCGAGTAGTTGAGATGGCGATTGACGTTGTACCAGGCCACATCGCCATTCAGTCTCCGTCGCACAAGATCAGCCAGTGCTCCGACCGTCCAGATATCCGGCGTCGAAAACAACACCATGCCATCATCAGCGCTCAGTCGCTGTCCCTCCAACACACGATCGACGATCGGGCGCAACGCACCATCGGTCACCGTTGCAGCAAGGCGATCTTCAGTGCCAAAGGAAACAGGAGTGGGATCCAGCGTGGTCATCAGAATGGAGATTGTAACGCTCTCATGCCCTTATGAAGGCGGAAAGTACGGTCATGCGGGGCTTCGAGGCATGATTTCACGGCTTTTTCCAATCCCAGCGAAGGGGAACCCCTGTACTGACGATCGTCTTTATGGAACGCGGAGCACGGACGATGACCTCATTCCAGGCACATTTCAGTACACGTCGCGCAGACGACCAGCCGATCCCATTTCCTGCACATCGGATTGAACATCCGAACATCGACCGTAGGCATGATGGGATCCCCGACACGCTTCGATCATTGGGCCTTACCGATCGGCGCATGCACCAACTTGCACGCGCATTAGGTTGCCTTGGTCACTTCGACTCCGAAGATGATGATCCTCGCGCAGCTTGATCCACTGTTGGCTTCGATCTGTCGATGGACCTCCACACGAGCGACTGAATCGTCCGTCTGCGATACGCCTCATCGGCAATGAATCGAATCTCCACGGATTCTTCCTCTGCATCAGGAACGACGGGCACGTTGACGATTGGCGATGAGGCCACTCCTTCGAGATCGCGATAATCGTTGCGATGTGAGTGCCTGTCACTGGACATCCTTGATGGATCCTGGACGCTCGGGCCCTGCGCCTGTGTCGGCGGAAGTCCTCCGATGTGGAACACCGTGCCGGGAGGAATCGTCGGCACGTACCCGGAAGCCGTTGGCTGATACGTCGATGCGGGAAACATGGCATACAAGCCACCGGCCCGCCGAACGTACTGGCCCCCGTGTATTTGAGACTGCATCAACTGCTCAAACTGGGCGGATTGCTGCAGTCCATACTGAATGCCGAACAAACTGGTCGAAAGCACCGTTGAATCACCCACGAAGGCGTCGACCGGCACCATGTCCGTCGTACGCATGTCCAATGGCCGCAGTTCTTCAACGGCTGGGGATGGTGACGGCTGTGACCAGGCCACGCCCGCCGGAGCGAGCAGACAGAATGCCAGAAGGAAAGAAGGGTGCGATCGCATTGGGCTTCCGTGGAACAGTACACTCATCGACACGTCACGGCCTGCGGCTTTCCGCCTTTTTATCTCTCTGGAGGCTTCCATGCCCAAATCACCTGGCCTGACTGCCATCGGAGTCCTGCTTGGGGGGTCATCCAGACGCATGGGGCGGCCGAAGCATGAGTTGACGCTGCCTGATGGCCGCACGCTGCTTGAGACGATGCTCGACCTCGCCACATCCCTGTGTGACAACATCATGCTCTGCGGAGAAGGCGACTGCAATCATCCGCTACCGCGCGTGTATGACACGCCGGGAGTACATGGACCACTCGCGGGAATAGAAGCATTGCTGCGGACCGTGGTGAACGGGCGCTGCCTGGTGCTCCCCTGTGACATGCCTGCTCTGGAGACGACGGATCTCAAGCGACTTGCAGCCGCCGAAGGACCGCTGGCTCTTTTCGCCTCCGATTCCGACTCCAAGATGCGCAGCATGCCGCTGCTCATCGATGCGGAACTCCTTCCCCAACTGCACAGGTCGATCGAATCGGACCAACGTGCATTGCATGAGTTCATTCAATCGCAACCACATGATCTCATCGAACCGCCGGCCGACACGACGACGCTGATGAATCTGAATACGCCTGAGGATCTTCAACGATGGGTCAGGGCGAAAGGCGGGTCACTCGAACAGTGAACCCCTTGAATGCAGGCGTCCTCGAAGCAGCATCCACATGCCGCGGCACGAGCACATTCGCCTCGGGAAAATACATGGCCGCATTTCCCGGCCTGATGTCCATGTGCCGGGCACGAACATGCATCTCACCCGTGTCGGACGTGACACGTACCGGCTCATCTTCCTCAAGTCCCAGACGCTCCATGTCATCGGCATGCAGCAACACCACATCACGGCGATCCTGCCCGCGGTAGAGATCCTGTTCTTCATAGACCACGGTGTTGAACTGGCCTTCGCTGCGAATCGTCATGACCCGAACTTCACCCTCCGCAAGTGGCGGCAGTGGTGCGGGCTGCACATCGTGCACCACGGCATGCTTCGATGGCGTATTGAACTCGGGCACATGGAACGTGCGACCTTCAATCTGGAACTCCTTGTCCGACCGATCACCATCGCCGAGGGTTCCATACCCAGAAACAACCTGCGCAATGAGATCCCGGATGGCCTCGTGATCTGACACGGCCGACCAGTCGATCGGGCCACCAGGTTCAAACCGGCGCTGCCCGAGTTCCGCAATGACATCGACTTCACTTCGTGGACCATCGTGTCGGGGGCGACCACCATCGCTGAACCGCACGTAGTTGAACATGGATTCCTGGGTCGTCGACTGATGCTCTTCATCCCGGGGAAGCACTGGAAGGATGATCGTTTCACGGCCACAGCCATGCGCATGCCCCGTATTCAACGTCGTACTCAGGTACACGACCTGATCGATGCATTGAAACGCTTCGGCGGCAAACTTCGCATCGGGGTTTGAACCGTAGAGGTTCCCGCCCAAACACACCGCCGTGCGCAGTCCGCCCTGACGGGCCGACTCCATGCAGGCGAGCGTATCCATCCCCTCCATCACAGGCATGGGCACACCCAGTGCGTGTTCAAGACCCTTGAAGAATGATTCCTTGAGCCTTGGAACCACGCCCATGGATCCAATCCCCTGCACATTTGAATGACCACGCAGCGGCAGCAGTCCGCAGCCGGGCCTCCCCAGGTGTCCCGTGGCAATCGTCAGGTTGGCGATCATGCGAACGTTGTCGACTCCACAGGCGTGGTGCGTAATGCCCATGGCCCAGCAGCAGATCATGCGGGACGCCTTCTGGCAATGATCTGCAATCGATTCGATGATCGCCTTCGGTACGCCACCGTGCTCGATGATGTCGTCCCATGACGTGGTGTCGACACGGGATTCAAACGTACTCCATCCCACCGCATGGTTCTGGACAAAGTCATGATCAATGGCGTTTCGATCCGCGAGCGCCTTGATCACTCCGAGCAGAATCCAAGCGTCGCCTCCGATGTGACCTTGCACATACAGATCATTGATCTTCGATGCCTTCAGCATGCTGCGCCAATCGGAGGGGACCTTGAATCGATCCAGACCGAGCTCTCGCAATGGGTTGATGATGATCACCGTTCCCCCGCGTCGGCGGACTTCCACAAGCGTGCGCATGAACCGAGGGTGATTCGAGGCGGGGTTTGCGCCGATGACCAGCACGAGATCACACGCTTCAAGATCATCCAACACAACGGTCGCGGTACCGGATCCGGTCACCGAAGCCAACCCGACACCAGACGCCTGGTGGCAGTAGTACGAGCAGTTGTTGACATGATTTGTTCCGTGCAAACGCGCGAGTAGTTGCAGAAGAAAGCCTGCTTCATTCGACGAACGTCCGGAAAGATAAAAGAAGGACTCCTCGGGCTTCGTCTGCTTCAACCGATCCGCAATGCGGGTCATCGCATCGCTCCACTCGATCGGGCGATAGTGGGAGTCCAGTGGACCGCAGACCATCGGCTGCGTCAGCCGGCCTGCTGCCTCGAGCGTGCGCGGTGAAAGGGTGCGCATCTGCTGAATCGAAACATCAGTGAAAAAATGCTCCGGCACCGCACCTTGCAGGTCCGCTCCCATGGCCTGCACTGACTTCTTGCACACCTCTGGAAATCGGCCGCGTTCGTTGACCATTCCGCCACGTTGGCCGCCCATGCCCAGCGCGCAGGTCTTGCAG
>JAQWRC010000112.1 GCA_029243925.1 Phycisphaerales bacterium | reverse complement strand
TAACCGCACATGTGATCAGAATTGCATGACGCACAATGGCAGCACCCCCGCGAAAGCGGGGGTGCTGCAGATGTGTATCAGGTGGCGTTGGGTTGTGGCCTATTCCACTCGAACCCATTTGTAGATTTTTCGCTCGAGTTCCTTGCCCTGCAGGAGGCTCACTGATCGCTCAAGCCCTTTTTCCGTGAAGGTATCGACCATCGAGAACTTTCGTATGAAGCCGTCCTCTCCGAATGAAGTGACGATCCAGGTCATGGTGTTCGGCGTGGCGTTGATGCAGTACCCGGAGCTGGCGACTCGCCCTTCATCTTCCGAGTACATGATCTCGCTCCACTCGATGCGATCTCGTTCTTCATTCCATGAAACGAAGCCAGTCATGTGCTGGAACGGTGCATTGCCCATGGAGCGGGACGAGTAGTGCTGCAACTTTCGTGGTTCGACCCAGTTGTTCTGGAAACTGATGGTCGGCTCTCGATAGGCGGTGTCGAACATCTGGAACTCACCGGTATAGCGATCCATTGCTTCCCACCAGTTCTGTTGAGTCGGGGGAGCCGCACTGGCGATGCCGCAGATCAATGCAGCGAGTGTGATCAATGAAAAGAAACGAATCATGTGGGGCTCCTTCAGAGCGTTGTAGTTGTGTGCACGTAGCGGAAATGATTCTAACGGCTGGCCCGAGCTGGGTGCATGGACTCGGTATCGAGGAAGTTGTCGGATGGTTGAAATTCAGGGTTGTGAAGAGTGTCAGTGATTGAGTAGGATCACCGCAGATCTGCCACGGGTGCGGCTCAATGCTTTCCCTAACTGGACCCGGCCAGGCTCACAAAGACCTGTATCTGAATGAATGCACGCCAATGACAGAATCACGCCAAGGGCAAGAAGATCAGACGGGCAGAACGCTCGGGCCCTATCAGTTGAAGCGCCTTCTTGGTCGTGGTGGGATGGGGGAGGTCTACGAGGCGATCGATACGCGTCTTGATCGTGTCATTGCAATTAAACTGCTTCGCCCTGAAGTGGTTCAAGATGAGGCCCGCAAGTCTCGATTTGAGCGGGAAGCGAAGGCATTGGCTGCCCTCAAGCACCCGGGCATCGTCACCATCTATTCAATAGAGACCATTGAAGATGTCACGTTGATCGCAATGGAACTCGTCTCGGGACAGACACTTTCCAAACTGCTCAAGGCGGAACGAAAGATATCCGTTGATCGTGTGCTCGATCTGGCCCTGCCAATTGCAGATGCGCTTGCTGCTGCACACAAACAGGGCATCGTGCACCGTGACGTGAAGCCGGACAACATCATCGTCGGCCCTAACGGCGAAATTACGGTTCTTGATTTCGGCTTGGCCAAACTCGCGAGTTCTGCGATCGATGGGCTGGATCCCGATGAAGCGCAGACACAGGTGGAACATGCAACGATGGAAGGACGCATTCTGGGCACCGTGCATTACATGTCGCCGGAACAGGCGCAGGGGCACCAGATTGCAGCTTCAACGGATGTGTTCGCGCTGGGCGTAGTGATGTATGAAATGGCTACAGGCTCATCCCCGTTCGAGGGTGAAACAACCTTGTCACGGCTCTCGAGCATGCTCAAGGATGAGCCGCTGCAGATGAAGGAACTCAACAATCAGGTGCCCGAAGCACTCGACCGTGTTGTCCGCCGGTGCCTGGTTAAGGATCCTGACCGACGTTGGCAAACGGCGACTGATGTTCGCAATGAACTTGAAATCATCAAGGGAGCGCGAGCCCATGGAGAAGACGACGCTTCCGATGGCAGGGCGAAGAGCACGACGTCTGGCCTGGTCCGCGGGCTTGTTGCATTGGTATTGATTTTCGGTGTGACGGCGATTGCCTATTGGTTGGGTGGTAGTTCTAGTCGCGTTGCAGTTGTACAAGAGCAGGTAACTGGTGAACGGATGGCGCCTGATGCGGTTTCAGTCATGGCCCCCGATGGATATGAACTGCTGGGTGTCCAGATTTCTCAGGATGGGCGTACTCTTGCAATGCATACGGCCAAGCCGGAGGCCAGTGGGAGCACATCGGCCAAACAGGGGATCGTCGGATATCTGCATCTTCGTCAGTTGGACAGCTTTCAGACACGACTTGTGCCATCATCTCGAGGGACCGAGGTCGGTCGTTTCTCGCCCGATGGATCGGCATTCATCTTCATGGTCATGCCTGAAATACCAAGCCGGCCGATGTCGATGATGCGATTGGATCTGACCGCGGATGTACCGCCGGTCCAAATCGGCACTGTACTGCAGGCAACGATGGGGGTGCAGGCTGACGATACGGTTCAAAATGTCCCACGCGGATTCTGCTGGCTGAACCCGGACACGATTGTCACGGTGACCGAAACGCCGAATACGGCAGTGCAGATCAATGCAAGAACCGGCGCCGAGACTGGACGAGTGACGCTTGAGTTTGCGGAAACGCAGCGAGTCATCCGGGTCCTTGATGCCATTGACGGAGACACGATCCTTTTGGGCACCGACCGGTACGCCGATGGTCGGTATCTGCAGGAAGTCCATTGGGCGGACATCAAGACCGGAAATACCGGGCTTATCGTAGCTCGCACCTCCGAGGCGAAGATTGCATCACCCAACAGCATGGTGTTTACTCGTGGAGCAACGGTATTCGAAGTGGAGTTCGACGTTACGTCCCGCTCGATTACTGGCGAAGAACATCCAGTGCTTTCCGGACTTCGAACGCCGAACACATGGTCGGGTGCAGTCTTCGACTTGAGCAGCCGTGGAACGATCGTATATCTGCCAGGTGGCGTTCAAGGTTCCGGTCGATCAATTTGGCTGCATGGTCAAGAGGGTCAAGCTCGTGCACTTCCATTCAGCAAAGGTGCATTTGAAGAGGGGATTGCAGTCTCCGGCGATGGCGAGACGCTTCTGGTCACGACGACGGATGCAGCGGATGGGATGTGGAGTCTTGCGAAAGGATCGCTTGATCCGCCACGTCTTCGTTCAT
>JAQWRC010000109.1 GCA_029243925.1 Phycisphaerales bacterium | reverse complement strand
ACGATGGCCGCCTGACAAGGGCGCATGCACCGTTCACCGGTGCCGCCCGTGTCTTCCTTCGTGTGGTGACTGCCCGTGATCCTGCTGATCGACATTTACGATTCCTTCACGTGGAACCTTGTTCAATGCCTCCGCACCCTTGCGCCAGGCATCGAGGTCGACGTCGTTCGGAATGACTGCACCACGGTTGAGGACGCACTAGAACGAAACCCCGCCGGTCTGGTGATTTCGCCTGGGCCCTGCACTCCAGATGAAACGGGCATCTGCCCTGATCTGCTGCGTGCGTTTGAAGGTCGCGTTCCAATTCTCGGCGTCTGCCTTGGCCACCAGGCCATTGCCGCCGTTCATGGCATGTCGGTCGTGCGAAGCACTCGGCCCATGCATGGAAAGACATCGCCGATGCACCATGACGGACGAGGTCTGTTTGCCGGGCTCGACGACCCCTTCACTGCGACACGCTATCACTCGCTCATCGTCGATCGAGATACGGTGACCGATGCCTTCGAGATCAGCTCCTGGACCGAAGATGGCACTGTCATGGGATTGAGATGGAAGGGGCCAAAGGGCGCAGCTCCGATGGATGGTGTCCAGTTCCATCCAGAGAGTTTCCTTTCGCCACAGGGGCCCACGCTGATAGGAAATTGGCTGAGCACCCTCGGCTGAGGGCAGAGGTGACTCGGCGTGCAGGTCGACGGTATCATTCGACGCCATGACGACACGAACACTCAGAGCGCGAATACGAGAGTACGACGGTGACCGCTTGGTCCTTGCGCCGGCAGGCAATGCCTACGAACTGGCTTTTGTTCCAGATGGCGCGGTGCAGGCAGAAATCGGACATCGCGTATCGGGGCATGTCGAGGCGATTGCTCTTGCGGTTCATCCTGCCGAGGCGGGAGGTCAGTTCATCGAACCAGTTCAGGGTCAGCCTCGAATCGTGGCTGGCCGAGTGGTTGAAATCGATGCTGCCGCCAGTCGCGTTTTGGTGGACTCAGTCGTTCCCATCACGTTGACGCTTCGCGCCCATGATGATCTTGCACAGTGTGTCGAAGGGGGATTCGTCAACTGCCATGTCGAATCCGGAGCCGTGTTCGTGGTCGGGGATGCGAAAGGCGATTGATTACTTCGCCCGTTCCAGTCCCAGAATCATTTTCATGTACGCATCACGATGGGCTTCGACAGTTGCATCGGGCCCCAGCATTTTTATGAAGACCGTGCCTGCCGGCGCCGTGACCATGGCCATGAGCATTCGCTGATTGGGTTTGTGCCAGTGGCTCCCCATGCCCATGTATTCGCCGTGGAGTTCGACCACGGTAAGTGGCATTGTGTCCACGGTGTAGTCGGAAATGATTGGAGTTGGAGTTCCTCCGTCGAGCATTCGAAATTGCTTTGACCATCGTGCAATGTTGGCTTGCAACGTGTTGCCGGGAGCTTCTGGGAAGTGGTTTACGACAAGTTCTGCCGCTTCACTGCCTTCCCGGCCAGGAACGACGAAATTGGCCTTTCGCATCGTCCGCGTAGGCGGTTTCCAGAGCCACGTCGACGACTTCGGCGCAGTAAGCCCAAGGACCGCGAGCGTTTTGTCGTCTGCAGGAGGAGTATCGAGTGGGCTGGTATCAATCTGCGACTCGAACCCGGGATTCTGGCTGAGCAGGCTGCCAGACGTCGACTCCTGCGGGGCTGGAGTCGGTTGGGTGGCACGCTGCTCGCGAACTGGCGGCTCGTCGTTGCAGGCGGGCATGCATGCCACTACGCAGAGGCATGCAGGAAGCAAGATGTTCGTTCGTTGCATCATGCCTCTTCCTTGTGCTTGGAGACGAGACGAATCCCCTCGATGGTGGCATGTCGTTCAATTGCTTTGGTCATGTCGTAGAGTGTAAGTGCACATCCAGTGACTGCACTCAACGCTTCCATCTCGACGCCTGTGCGTGCGGTGACCGATACCTGCGCCTCCATCCGCATTCGATTTGGTTCACTTCGCTCGATGTCGACCTGCACATGATCGATTGGCATCGGATGGCAGAGTGGGATCATTCTTGAACAGTCCTTGGCGGCTTGAATGCCTGCGATGCGAGCTGTTCCCAGTGCTTCACCTTTGGGCAGATCGCCAGATTCCAATCGGTCGAGTGCGTCAGGTGATGCAACGAAGAACCCTTCGGCGATGGCTGTCCTGCGGACCATCGGTTTGGAGGACACGTCGACCATCGTGGCCCGTCCTTCCGTGTCGAGATGTGTCAATTTCGATTCAGCCATTGTTCCATACCTTAGCTTCCATCGTAGACGACCTCGCCTCCAACGACCGTCGCCAGGACCTCAGGGAGTGAA
>JAQWRC010000100.1 GCA_029243925.1 Phycisphaerales bacterium | reverse complement strand
GTGATCGTGATCATGCCCGTGATCGGACGACTGGGATTCATGTTGGACATCGAGTTGCGACACGTCGATTCACTCCATCGGGCTCAGCCCGCGGACTGCTCCTCGTCATGGCCCGGGCGCGGGATGTCTGATCGCCAGACGTAGCCCTGCTCCTCAGCGTTCCACTCCAGTACGGAGAAGTCGTAGCAGTCGCCGACCGTCGGCGCCTCGGAGAAATTGTCATGCGGCGGTGGCGATGTGCACTGCCACTCGAGGCTTCGGCCACCCCATGGATTCGCCGGGGCTCGCCGTCCGCCGAACATCGACTGCAGGAGATAGCCGGCAGTGATGAAGAACCCGATGGCCAGAATGTAGGAGCCACAGGTTGAGAAGATGTGGTAAATCTGGAAGCCGGCATCCTCAGGATACGTTGCGTATCGGCGTGGCATGCCTTGGCTGCCAAGCATGAACTGGCTGAAGAAGGTGACGTTGAAGCCGATGAAGACGAGCGTAAAGCCGACTCGGCCCCAGTTTTCGTTGTACATCTTGCCGGTGATCTTCGGCCACCAGTGGTGCAAACCACCGATCATGGCGATCAGCGCCGAGCCCATCATCACATAGTGGAAGTGCGCGACAACGAAGTAGGTGTCATGCAGATGCACATCGGTTGCAAGTGTTCCCAAATGCAGACCGGTCAGGCCACCGATGGTGAAGATGAAGATGAACCCCATGGCGTAGAGCATGGGCGTATTCCAACTGATCGACCCCTTGTACATCGTCGCCAGCCAGTTGAAGACCTTGATGGCCGAAGGGATGGCCACGCTGAAGGTGATGGCGGAGAAGATGACGTTTACCAGAGCCGACTGGCCCGAAGTAAACATGTGGTGTCCCCAGACCAGGAAACTGAACAACGCAATGGCGATCGAGCTGTAGGCGATGAACTTGTAACCGAAGATGTGTCGGTGTGAATGGACCGCGATCAGATCGGAAATGATAGCCATGCCCGGCAGAATCATGATGTACACGGCCGGGTGCGAATAGAACCAGAAGAAGTGCTGATAGAGCACCGGATCTCCACCCAGTGATGGATCAAAGATGCCAATGCCAAACGCACGCTCAACGGCCAAGAGCGCCAACGTGATGCCCAATACAGGTGTTGCCATGACCTGCAGAATCGCCGTCGCGTAGATGCCCCAGAGGAACAGCGGCATGCGGAACCAGGTCATCCCCGGAGGTCGCAGGCGGTGAATCGTCACGATGAAGTTCATTCCGGTGAAAATCGATGAGAAGCCCAGAATGAAGGCTCCTGTCACCGCGGGAATGACGCCACCCATCGCTGAGTTCGGGTCGGTGCTGTAGGGCGTGTAGAAGGTCCACCCCGTATCAAGTCCACCCGTGAGCAGGGCGAGCACAAAGAACAATGCGCCGATGACCCAGAGCCAGAAACTCATGAGGTTCAGCCTGGGGAAGGCGACGTCCTTGGCTCCAAGCATGATCGGGAGAACAAAGTTCCCCAATGCCGCCGGGATGCTGGGAATGATCACCAGGAACACCATGATCGCACCGTGCAGGGTGAATGCCTGGTTGTAGGCATCCTGGCCCATGATCGTGCCGTCTGGCGTAAGCAGTTGTGTCCGAACCAGCAGCGCGAATACACCGCCGGCAAAGAAGGCCGAAAGAACGCAAATCAGGTACATGACTCCGATTCGCTTGTGATCAAGCGTGAAGAGCCATGACCACCAACCACGTGTGTGGTTCAGATAGTTGTCGCTTGGCGCGAGTTCCGGCTTCTGCATTTGCCCTGTATCCATAGTCATCTCAGCCACCTTCTCCCGCACCCTCGGCATCGGACGATGGTACTTCGATGATGTTGCCATCTTCATCGACCAACTCATCCAGATGCTTCATCATCAGAACCAACGCGTCGATCTGTCGGGGCTTGAGCTGCCCTGCGAAATTGTTGGGCATTACGTTCGTATAGTTCTCAACGAGGTACTTGCCTGGGTTCAGAATCGACTCTCGAATGTAGTTCTCAGGCAGTTCGTACTCGCCACCATCGCCCATGTAGTCTTCCAAGGTGGTCCCATCAGTGAAGACGGTCTGCCCGGTCTTTGCGCGATCCCAAAGTCCCTTGAACGAGGGGCCGGTCCCGCTTGAGCCATCCAACGAGTGGCAGGATGAACAGCGGTTGTACAGCCGGGTCAGGGCATACTGAGGCAGATCCGCATCGGCAAGATCTTCGTATTCACGGGCAAGCTTGCCCATCGTGTCCTGGAACTCTTCTTCAGGAAGCACATGGACGGTCGCAAGCATCTTGGAGTGATCCTTGCCGCAGTACTCCGTGCAATACAACTGGTAGCTGCCCGGCTTGGTCGCTTCGAACCAGAGGTCGCTGTATCGCCCGGGGACGATGTCCTGCTTCACACGGAAGGCGGGAACAAACAAACTGTGCAGAACATCCGCGGACGTCATGATCACGCGAACGGGTTTGCCCAACGGCACCGTCAACTCACCGCCCTGCGTAACGCCATACTCGGGATGCGTAAAGGTCCACGACCACTTCTGCGCCGTCACACTGACTTCGTAGGCATCATCGGGAGACTGGCGAAGGTTGATGTACCCCACCATGCCCACCCAGAAGATCACAATCACCAGACCGGTGGGAATGATCGTCCAGACAAGTTCAAGCGTCATGCCATGCGTCGGCCCTTCGCCGGAGATCTGATGCACATTCGGATCTCGGCGATATTTGACCGCAAAGTAAACGAGTACGAATGTGATCAGCGCAAGGAAGACGTAGCTGATGATGTTGATGAACTCGAGAATCCAGTCCACTTCAGCTGCGACCGACGATGCCGCCTCAGGCATCCAGAAGGTCGGCCCGGTTGCGTCAGCAAGCAGGCATGGCAAGACATTGGCAATCGTGGATGAGATCATGAGAGCCCCCCCTCGACCTGGGGCACGGCCGAACCTGGTCGGCCACCACCAGAGCCACTTCCACTGCGGAATCCAAGCACGCACAGGCCTCCAGCTACCAGGATGATC
>JAQWRC010000093.1 GCA_029243925.1 Phycisphaerales bacterium | reverse complement strand
CCACCATTTGAATGTCAACCGTGATGGTCTTGTCGATTCAATCGATCTGCAGCAGGTGCAGGCATCTGGGGGGCCGTGCGTCGGGTGCATCGAGGATATCGATCTTTCTGGTGAAGTTGATCTGACTGACATTCAAATGGTGGTCAACAACTGCCCCGACTGCAGTCTCATAGATTGCAACGACAACGGCGTCCCTGACAACGTTGACTTGGATACGTGTGACGGTTCCTTCTGGTGCAGCGACTGCAACGGGAACAACTTTCTTGATGCATGCGACATTGATTTCGGTTTGGCAGAGGATTGCAATTCCAACCAGGTACCGGATGGATGCGACATCGCTTCAGATCCGACGCAGGATTGTGATGGCAATGGCGTACTTGATTCGTGTCAGGCCACCGACGACTGTGATGGGAGTGGATTGCCTGACTCGTGCGACATCGCGTCAGACCCGGAACTTGATTGCAACGGCAACGGCCAGATTGACTCGTGCGAAATACTCGATGATGGCGGGCTGGATTCAGATGGCAGTGGTGTGCTGGATGAGTGCGAATGTCTTGCCGACGTGAATGACGACTGTTCAGTCGGTGTTGACGATCTGCTACTGGTCATTAGTGGTTGGGGATCCAGCAAGGATGAGCTTGCCGACATCAACAGTGATGGCAGCGTGGGCGTGGATGATCTGCTGCTGATCATGGCATCCTGGGGACTCTGCGCTGAATGTCTATGAGTGTGCCTGCTGCACGAACGGATGGTTTACGCGCAGGACGCACAGAGGCCTGAGAGCGTCAGGTCGTGGTGTTCCAATTGGAAGCCTTCGGGGACGAGTTTGTTCAGGCCCCCAGGGCATCCGTGGATATCGAAGTACCGATCGCAGCCGGTGCAGTGGAAGTGGTGGTGGTGGGTCGATGCCGCACTGGCCAGTTCGTACCGATCTGCGCTGCCGGGTACCGGGACGCTCACAATGTCACCTGCATCCTCGAGTTTGCGCACGGCTCGGTAGACCGTCCGCTGGCCAAGTGATGTGATGTCCTTTGCCGCAAGGTCGTGCAGTTCATCAATGGACAATGGGCGACCAGCATGCACGAACGCGTCGCGGATGGCCTGCATCTGTTTGGTTTGGCGTTGGACTGGCACGACTTCAGGATATCTCTGAATCGAAATCAGGCCAGCTTTGAGTACTCCAAATGACAAACAATTGTCATTAGTTGTTGACATCCCATTGCCGTTAAGTAGCATTGTTGAGCTCAAGGGCACGTGAATGTGCTTTTGCCCAACGAGATTTGGAGCGGATTGATCGTGAGCAGGACATCAAGCCAGAAAGTGCATCGCGGTTTCACCCTCGTTGAATTGATGGTTGTTATCGCTGTGGTTGCACTGTTGGCCGGAATACTCGTTCCGACCCTTGGGAAGGTCTCTCATCGATCTCTCGTTCTTGCGGACGTGTCGAATCTGCGTCAGCTTCAGACAGCGCACTATCAGTATGCCGTCGACTCAAAGGGGAAATTTGCCGACGCTGGACTGGCT
Source organism: Phycisphaerales bacterium (assembly GCA_029243925.1). Lineage (GTDB taxonomy): Bacteria > Planctomycetota > Phycisphaerae > Phycisphaerales > SM1A02 > SP202. The sequence continues at coordinate 2,432 of JAQWRC010000093.1, read as the reverse complement.
CATGGTGGCCTCGGCAACGAGGAAATCGCCTGGCTGAATCTGGTTGGTGAGTATGTGAAGATCGACGATGTCATCAGGTCGCCACTGGACACCAGCCCGCATTGGTCTTCACCGGTCGAAGGTTCGACGGATCGATTCCGTCGCACAAGCTACGGATGGAACAACTACCTCTCTCGTACGCATTCTCCTGATGCCGCGATTGATCCGACCAGTGCCACTGACCGACTGAGTCGACTGAAGAATCCGGCCAGAACGGTTCACTTCCTGCACATGACGGCGACAGGTTCATTCGCCGGGGCAGACCATGTTCATGTCGAGAACTGGTGGATCGGTGATTCACATCCAGATGCGCCGGCGATTCTCGCCTCGAATCAGGTTCAGACCAACAGTGTTTCGGGAGCAGCCGGAACCAAGGATGCGATATCAAACTACGGCTTCGTCGACGGTCATGTCGAGACGTTGCCTTTCTATGAAGTCTTTATGAGCCCCGATCGGAATCGGTTCGATCCCAAGATCGCAGGGCGCAGTTTCTAGTATTTAAATGGATGGGAAGAGAGAAAGCCATGAAAGCCATGGAATCAACTACAGGTACTAACGTGACCCATACGAGGTCATTTCTGACACGAAGCATGGGTTTGCTTCCAGTGTTTGCCGTGTCAGTGCTTGCATCGCAGGCATTCGCGAATGACTCCGGTCGCGGTGACGATGGCCATGAAGGTCATGCTGGTGATGTCTATGTCGAGGTCGAGGACGGCCATATCGCCACGGGACTGATCGACGACGACGATGTGGAAGAGCATGTCCGAACCTTCGAATCCGAACTCGGTGAATCCGGTGTACCGGGCTATTCCGATGAGCCGGGATGGGAAGCATTCCCAGGAACGTTCGATCCGAGCATTCGCATCGGTTGGAACGCCACGGCGGGTCTGGGCCGATGGAACGGTGACGGATTCGACGGCGGCCTCGAAGAGACCGTGACTGTGATTTTCGGGACACTGTCGTTTGAGATCGCCGATGCGCCTGTCAACGGCTTCAGCCTTGCTGTGCAACCTGATGGCGGCCTGCATCGTCACATCGGCTTCTACCTCGACAATGCCTTCGGTCAACCCGCGGTCGGCGTCTATCTCGTCGAGCTCGAGCTGTATTCGTCAGCCAGTACTCCCGAGTCCTCCGAACCGTTCTGGATCGTGTTCAACAATGAGGACGACGAGGAGAATCACGAAGCCGCTGTCGAATGGGTGGCTGAGAACCTGGCCGACGAAGAGCATCATCACTGCCATGGCGACATCAACGATGACGAACATGTCGACGTGATGGACCTGCTGCAGTTGATCTCCGAATGGGGCGATTGCGACGGCTGTGAATCCGACCTTGATGAAGACGGATCGGTCAACGTGACGGATCTGCTTGAAGTACTTGAAGAGTGGGGGGAATGCGACCACTAAGCGCCGCCGGTGCTGGTTTCATTCCTTCTGAAAACCAATGTTTGAAAGACAACTTTCAGGAGTACATCAATGAATTCGTGTTGTTCAATCTGCAGTTCTGCCAATCAGGTGACCTTCGATTCGGCCGCCGTGTGCATGGACTGTGCAACCGTGACGACATCATTCGCCACGTTTCCAGTTGGATTGATGGTGCTTGCCGGTACCGTCGTTGCGTTGGGAATCATGGCGTTCAAGAAGATCCGATCAATGCTGCCGGTAAAACTGGCCGCCTGATTCGGATCGTACAAATCCCCTCCCATGTACTGGGTAGATCTGAGCATTAGTTTCGATCTGTCCACCAAACACCCCGCCGCGAGGCGGGGTTGTTTTTGCATGTCGTTGCCGAGAGATCGCAATGAGTAGCAGGGTGGAATGAGTTTCCATATGCGGGTGGGGGCCATTCGGAATAGACTGGGCCTGCGAACCTTTCCCCACGTTTCAAGGAACACCCACGTGACACTCAACAATGAAATTCAGGATTGCGTCGACAGGTATTACGCGAGCCTTCGTACTTCGGATGCACGTGGCGTCCGATCGGTGTTTCATTCCAATGCCCGTATAACCGGGTATCTGCCCGATGGGCTGCATGAGATGACCGTTGAAGAGTTTGCTGGCTTCGTTGAATCGCAGCAGCCTTCGCCCGATGATGCCGGGGCGGAACGTATGCTTGAGGTGCTTTCGTGCGAGGTCGCCGGAGAGACCGCGAGCGTTCGGCTTCGCGAGTCCTATCTCGGCATGATCTTCGTGGACACCTTCGGCATGCTCAGGGTGGATGGCCAGTGGTTGATCTACAACAAGCTCTTTCACGTTGAAAGTTGACTGGCAAGGGCCGAGAGTGAAAAGTAGCCAATGGATCCGACGGGCAAGGTGGCTGTGAGTTCGACACGAGATTGAAACAGCGGGCGCGACGCGGAATTGCAGAGACGATCCGTGGGTGTCTACCATCGT
>JAQWRC010000054.1 GCA_029243925.1 Phycisphaerales bacterium | reverse complement strand
CTACCATGCCGCTGATCGATGCGTGGTCATCATGGCGAAAGCGCGAACGCAACTGGCCTCCGTGATCGCTGCACAACAGATGCTGGCCCTCAACATGCAATATGTCGGCATCACTCAACAGACCGTCGATCTTGTTCAATCACTTCAGGAAGCAGGCGAACTGGCCCACCTCGATCTTGACCGAGCCATTGTGGATCACCAGGAAGCCGTTGCAGTCATGGTTGCCAGTGAACACGCTCTGCTGGAAGCTCGACTGGACCTGCTTGGAACCATGGGTCGTCCCGAGGCGAACACAGCATGGGTCGCGGAAGGTGATCTGCCTCCGACATGGAATATCCCAACTGACGAAGCAAGCCTGCTGACCCTGGCTGGAACTGGACGGCTCGATGTCGCCGCTCGATTTGAAGTTGTACGACAGCTGGAAGCCGAACTTGGACTGGCTGAAACGCTCCGCTTCCCTGATGTCGGAGTCGCCTTGACGTATCGAGACAATGTCAGCGGCCGAAAGTCAATCGCTCCAGGCGCAAACCTCACCATTCCCATTCTGGACAACGGGGATCCAGCCATCGCTATTCAGATGGCCAAACTCAAGCAAGCCCAGATGGAACTGCTTTCCGCGATCGAAGGCGCACAGCAGGACGTTCGAATAAGTTTAAATCGATACCACGACGCGAGATCACAGGTCGAGATCATTCGTGACCGGCAACTTGGCGCCGCCATCGCAGCGCAGCAACGCAGCGATGCCGCCTATGCCGAAGGCGAAGTCGACCTCAACACCCTGCTGATGACTCAACGACAACGCATTGCGGTCGAGCGAAGTCTCGTCCAGCAGGACTACCGAATCATGCAGGCCATGTGCGAACTTCGCAGAGCCGTTGGCGGGAGCTTCGATCCGAAGATTGATGCCGTCCCGGACATCGACATTGAAGCCCGATCACCCGGGACGAATCTGGAGGGTTCATCGTGAACAACGACACACGAATTCCATTGCCACCTCGACGCTGGCTACTCCGAATCGGAGTGCCAGTGCTGATACTTGGCGCAACTGCCCTCCTGCTGCTTGGCACCATGTGGTCAAGCATCATGCCGGCCCGCTCAGTCCGTACGGTCTCGGCGATTGTTCGCACCGTCGATACACCGATCGACGCAGCGACATCGTCCACCGCATCATCTGACGCCGTCGTGCAAGCGCCCGGCTGGGTCGAACCCGACCCGTTCGGCATCTACGCTGGAGCTCTGACTGAAGGCGTGGTCAGGGATGTGCTCGTACTCGAGGGCGACGCCGTCACTGCAGGCCAACCGGTCGCACATCTTGTCGACGACGATGCGAAACTCGCGTTGCAACAGTCCGAAGCAGAAGTCGTTCATCTGGCCGCCGATGTCGCGATCGCAGAAGCACATCTGGCTCAGCTGCCATCACGCATCAAGGCCGCCAGTGCCAATCGCAATGTCCTCGCCGATGAAGTTCGACGCAAGACCACATTGGTCGACAGTGGCGCCGTCGCAGCCGGCCCGGTTAAGCGACTTGCAATGAAGCTCGATGCAGCCGATGCGGCTCTTGAACAACTTGAACTTGAAGAGCAACTGCTGTTCGCAAAGTTCATGGATTCGCAGGCAAATCTGGCCGCCGGCGAAGCTGCCCGCGATGAAGCTGCACTGCGACTGAACCGTATGACCGTCGTAAGCCCGATCGATGGCGTCGTCATCGAACGACTCACTTCTCCCGGAAGCGTCATTCAGTTCGGCAACGGTGAGCATTCCTCACACATCGTGCACATATACCAACCGGAAAAGCTTCAGGTTCGCGCTGATGTCCCATTGGCCAATGCAGCCATGGTCAGCGTTGGACAACCAGCTGAAGTCGTCGTCGACATTCTTCCTGATCAGGTCTTCGAAGGAGTCGTGACGCGGTTCGTCCATCGAGCGGATCTTTCAAAGAACACGATTGAAGCCAAGGTCCGAATTCTTGAACCTTCTCTGCTGCTCAAGCCGGACATGCTGGCACGAGTGCGCATCCTTCCCGCTGTGAATCCGGAAACAGAACAAGGCATGCGACGCATGCCCCGTACCTTTGCACCGCAAGAAGCCATCGATGATGGTCAGATCTGGATCATTGAATCCGACAACGGTGCTGCTTCCGGCACGGCGCGGCGGCGAATACTCACCACAGGGAACACGGAGCATGACGGGTGGGTCGAGGTGATCGACGGCCTCTACCCCGGTGATCGCGTGATTCTCGATCCCGACAACCTTGCAGATGGAGATCGCGTCATTTCCAAAGGAGACGACCAATGAACACACCGTTCATCCGATGCCAACAACTTTCACGGACGTATCTTCGTGGCGAAGAGCAGATCAAGCCGCTTGATAAACTGGATCTTGATATAGAACGTGGCCAGTTCGTCGCCCTCATGGGACCGTCCGGCTCCGGCAAGACTACTTTGCTCAATCTGCTGGCCGGCATCGACTCTCCAACCGAGGGTGAATTGCACGTTGGCGACACGCCTGTCCATTCACTGTCTCGAGGGCGACTGGCAGCCTGGCGAGCAGATCACGTTGGCTACATCTTCCAGCTCTACAACCTCGTACCGGTGCTTACTGCATACGAGAACATCGAACTGCCCCTGCTGCTGCAATCACTGACCAGGCAACAGCGGCACGATCGTGTTCGCAATGCAATGGAAGCCGTCGGCATCGCCGATCGACACAAGCACTATCCACGGCAGCTTTCCGGCGGTCAGGAGCAACGGGTTGCGATTGCACGAGCCATCGTGACCGAGCCTGATTTGCTGCTGTGCGATGAGCCCACCGGGGATCTCGATCGTGAAACCGCAACATCGATCATGGATCTTCTGAAGCGACTCAATCAAGAGGAAGGGCGCACCATCGTCATGGTGACGCATGACCCCGCAACGACCAAATGGGCCGACACATTGCTGCATCTGGAAAAAGGCCGGCTGCTTGAACACGAAGGAACTGCCGCATGAACCGTCTGATGCGACTCATTCCCGTTGTCTTTCGCACCTTGCGTCGCAGTCCGATCCGCAGCGGCTTGACCATTGCCGGAATCGCGATGGCCATGTACCTCTTCACCGGCGTCGAAGCGATGCGCAATGGCGTACGTGATGCGACGGAAGCCGGCGCCGGGGATTCCATGCTCGTGGTCTACCGTGAAAACCGCTACTGCCCCTTCACCAGTCGCCTACCCCAGTGGTACGTCGATCGCATTGAACGCCTCGATGGTGTCAAGGCCGCCGTACCGATGCAGGTGCTTGTATCCAACTGCCGCGCGTCGCTGGATGTCGTGACCTTCCGCGGTGTTCCTGAAGACGACCTTGCCGCTTCACTGTCACCTGGGACTGAAATCACCTCCGGTTCAATCAATGATTGGACAAAACGCGGCGATGCCGCCATCGTCGGCGAGGCTCTGGCTGCTCGACGCGGCGTCAAGGTTGGCGACCGATTCAGCGCAGCGGGCGTGACCGTCTTTATTGCCGGCATTCTCACCAGCAGTGAAATGCAGGATCGCAACTCCGCCTGGGTTCATCTTCCGTTTCTTCAGGAAGCGATGCGCAAAGGCGGAACCGGCGGATTCGTGACCCAGTTCAACGTCGTGGTCGATGATCCGACGAA
>JAQWRC010000046.1 GCA_029243925.1 Phycisphaerales bacterium | reverse complement strand
CCATGATGGTCGTTCTTCACGCCAACTGGCATCGTGGTTCCTTACACCTGTGGGGTGAGTCGGCGCGCCGTTTCGTCCTGCTGCCCGACCGCGGCACCGAGCGCGTGGAAGCAGTCAGCGAGGGATCAACAGCGACCGCTACTGTTGCGATCGAGAAGTTGACTGATCGAGCAGGTCATTCATATGCGATTCCTGCAGACGAGTTGCGTTCACTCCTTTGTTCAGAGCTCGGCCTTTCCGAAGATGTTCTTTCGGACTCAGATGAGATGGAACTTCGTCTTCCACGTGATTTGCTCGGGCCATGGCCAAGCGATCGCCTGAGTAGCGCTGTGGGTGGCATTGACGGATATCAGGATGCGTGGCTGGGCTCCTTTGTCGTTCCAACAGTTCGTCTTGCTGCGGATGATCCGATTGGTGGACTGCTGGCAATGGCTCGACAGGAGAGAACGCCCGGCATCGAACAGGGACATTCGATCAAATGGTTCATCTCCGTTGCTCGATTTGTTCTGGAGCTTCTTTCCGACCAACGCTTTATTCCATCATTGCTTCGAAGCGATGATGGACAACTTGAAGGTCTGTGGCGTCCTTGGTTGCTGGATGAGGAAATGGGACCAAGCCTCGCTGGGTTCCTTCACAGCATGCCGCCGGTGGTTCGTGCAATCAGCAGTGAGGGCGAACACCCCTGGCCATTGTTCGAATCAATTACCAGTGCCATGGCGGAGCACACGATCCGCCGCGTCTTGATTGATGACGGATTCGTGGAATCACTTGAGGACCGCCCGTTGGATGATCCCCATGTGGCATGGCTCCACGGCCTGTTGAAGAATGATTGCACATTGCCCAGCAATGGCGAATTTGGCCACACGCTGTTTCTTGATGCACGCCGATGGATCAATCGCCTTGATGAAGTGGATCGGAACCGCGCCTTGCGGGGCTGTCTTCTGCTGGAGGCCCCCGATGCAAGTGGGCCCGACGCCGCGTGGCGTTTGGCGATCGGGCTGGAGACGAATGAAGAGCCTCCGGATCGTATCTTTGCAGAGGACATCTGGAGCCAGACGCGCGACGCAATGCGCTTGACCACGCAGGAAGATCTCGACCCGCAGGAAGTGCTCATTTCCGAACTCGGTCGCGCGGCGCGGTTGTATCCAAAGCTCGAGCCACTGCTGAACGAACGAACGCCATCCGGAGTGGATCTGACGACTGCGGAGGTCAGCACGTTCTTGACGGAGTTCCACCCGCTGCTGGCCGAATCAGGATTTGGCATTGACGTGCCGGATTGGTGGGGCAGTGAAGACCATCGAATCGGTGTCCGATTGCAGATCGACACCCCGGATCATGAGTCGCTTGAAGAGGCGGGCACGATGTTGTCTGGCCTTGACAGTGCGGTCCAGTACCGTTGGCAGATCACGGTTGGACGTACCCCGCTGTCCATAGAACAGTTGCAGGCCTTGTCCAACCAGAAGTCGTCCATTGTGTCCATCGATGGCAAATGGGTACAAGTCGATCCGGAGCAGATTCGACGTGCTCTGGCGTTCTTCGAACGGCATGAAAATGGAACGATGACTCTGGTCGAGGCCATGCGCTTGTCCGCAGGTGAGGCGGACCATGAAACAGGCCTCCCGATCTGGGGATTGGATGCGACCGGATGGGCGGCCCAGTTGCTGACGCCTCCAGATGGTGATGCCCGGTTTGAAAACATTGAGCAGCCCGAGCGTTTCATCGGAACGTTGCGGCCGTATCAGTTGACGGGACTCAGTTGGCTGCGATTCCTGGATCGATTCGGCCTGGGCGCATGCCTTGCTGATGACATGGGTCTTGGCAAGACGGTGCAACTCATTGCATTGCTGCAGGACGAACGCGCTCGATTGGCAAAGGGCGTGATGCTTCCACCGACCTTGCTGGTCGTACCCACGTCCGTCATGGGGAACTGGGCGCGGGAGTTGGAGCGGTTCGCACCGGAAATCACGTTTCATATCCAGCACGGTCCGGGGCGCCCGACCGGTGCCGAGTTCAAGGAGATCGCGGAGAAATCAGATGTGGTCATCACCACCTACGCTCTGGTTGTCCGTGATCAGGAGACGCTGGATGAAGTCCAATGGCATCGCGTAGTGCTTGATGAAGCGCAATACATCAAGAATCCGCCGACGAAACAGACGGCCGCCATTCGTTCCTTGAATGCGGCCAGACGGGTGGCACTCACCGGTACCCCGGTCGAGAATCGATTGACGGAGCTGTGGTCCATCATGGAGTTCTGCAATCCGGGATACCTCGGTGAAGCAGCGGATTTCCGACGTCGTTATGCACGTCCCATCGAGCGGCACAGGGACAGTGTTCAGGCGGACCACCTGCGGCGTTTGGTGCAGCCATTCATCCTGCGGCGGCTGAAGACCGATCGCAATGTGATCTCCGACTTGCCAGGCTGTGTGGAGACCAAGGAGTATGCAAACCTGACTTCCGAGCAGGCGGCACTCTACGAAGAGGTCGTCAAATCCATGATGCAGGAAGTCGATCGCGCAAGTGGCATACAGCGGCGTGGTCTCATCCTGGCACTGCTGGGTCGCCTGAAACAGATCTGCAATCACCCGGCACAGATGAGCGAGAAAGAGGAGCTCAACCGACTGGTCGCTCCGGACGGCGCTGATGTGCGGCAACTTTCCAGTCGCAGCGGCAAGGCGCGTCGCATGATGACTTTGCTCGAGGAAGTGCTTGCGACTGGTGAGCAGGCATTGGTGTTCACTCAATATCGTCGCATGGGGCAACTGCTCTCAGGAATGATCGAGCATGATCTTGGGTGCAATACCCTGTTCCTGCACGGCGGCACCCCCGTGCCACGGCGGCAGAAGATGATCGACCAATTCCAGTCGGGTGATGGTTCAGCGCCGGTCTTCGTCTTGTCTCTCAAGGCAGGCGGGTTGGGTTTGAATCTGACCGCTGCCAACCATGTATTCCACTTTGATCGCTGGTGGAACCCGGCGGTCGAGCGTCAGGCCACCGACCGTGCCTACAGGATCGGGCAGTCACGTACTGTTCATGTCCACAAGTTTGTCTGCCTCGGTACGCTTGAAGAACGCATTGATCAGATGATCGAAGAAAAAACGGCGTTGGCCGAGCACATCATCGGGGCCGGTGATGATTGGTTGACCGAGATGACGAGTACGCAGTTGCGTGAAATGCTCCGTCTGCAGTCCACGGCCATGGAGGTCGAAGGATGACTCGAATCGATCCTCAACCAACGGTTCCGAATGCTGACGATGCCAACGTGCCGGTCGCGCCTCCTGAACAGATGCCGCAGGATGACGCTCCGCAAGCAGAGAAGCGGCCGAACAAGCCGGTGCAACCGCGGCGGCCGGGGCGTGGCGGCAAGTTGCGCCTCGAGCCGGAAGAGATACAGTCCCACCCCGTGGCTGGAGCATGGCTGGATGCCGTTCAGCGTGTCATCGGAGCAGATGATTTCGAATGGGGACTCCGGACAGCTCGGGCAGGCCGCGTTCGTACGCTGGACATTCGTGCTGGACTCGTCTCGGCGAATGTGAGTGAAGAGGGAGAGGGCGGCCGCAAAGTCGTGGTGGCTGTGCCCATGCTCAGTGAAGCCTCATGGGGGCAGATCGAAGAGCGCATGGCGGGCGAAGCAGTATGGACGGCACGGTTGAGCCAAAATGAGTTCCCCGCGAATCTGCCGGATCTCTTTGTTGATTGCGGTTTGACGATGGCTCCCGGTCCAGAGGAGGAGTTGAGCTGCAGAGTCAATGGCCCCGCAGCATCGAGTCACCGTCGCGCAGCTGCAGTCGCATGGCTGGCAGCGGAGCGATATGCAATAGAACCTTTGCTCATGCTTGAAACGCGAGGATGCTCTGTCAAGCAGATCGTCGAGCGCATCCGGCGGCGGCGTGTCCTTGATCTGACTGGCGGATCGATGGCACATCCCGCTCCGATACTGCCGGCGGAACTTGGAACGATGCCTCCATTGGCTGATGCCGTCGAGCAGTTCTGGCGTGGTGAGCATGGTGTGGGCGCAGATGTCCATGCACCTGGGCAGCACGTACCGCACGCGCTGCTCCGCCGATTGGGCCCCAGCACCATGGAGGGCAAATTCCCTCTGGCCGGTCTTTTGGCGACTATTTACGATCTGGTGAGTGAGCGTTCCCGTGCCATTTTGGACGAAGAGGACGCCTGAAGCCTGAAGTTGGGGTTGTTCTGTACCGTTTGTGCCGTCTGGTCCTCTGTGGAGGTCCGGATCGATTCCCATTCCTCTCATCATTGGACCAAAGGTGCCCTAGTGCATGTCCGATACGGATAGCAGCACACGACATAAACCTATTTATACACCTGAAATCCGGGGATAGACCAGAGATGACGAACCAACAGAACAATACGACGATGCACTCGATGCTGCGTGCACTCGAGAACAATATTTCCAGTGCCCGCGCCAAGCGATTGGGAACGGATGTCGAGACGATGTCCGAACCCATCTTGGGACTGTGCGGCATGAACAGTGAGCAGGAGTCCACTCCCATATCCGCAGCGCGGCAGGAGACGAATGCCGATGGCACGCCGCGTCTGAAGGCCACGCGGAAGATGGCCAGCAGTTTCACGACGCCGATGCCAACGCGGAGCGTCTGGGATCGCAAGGCCGGCTGAGTGCAGTTCGCTCTTCAGTCCAGCGATACACAACGACAGCAGGCGTTCGCTTTGAAGGCGAACGCCTGCTGTTTTGTATCGTTGGGAGATCCGTCTTTCAGGATACGTGTTTCATGCCGCGACGTTGATCTCGAAGTCGCCGGCTCTTGCCTACGCGATCACGTAGGAAGTAGAGCTTGGCTCGTCGAGCATCACCACGGCGGACGACGTCGATCTTGGCAATTCGCGGCGAGTGGAGAGGGAAGATGCGTTCCACTCCTTCATTGGCCACGATGCGTCGCACCGTAATGGTGCGATTGATTCCGCGGCCCTTCATGCCGATGAGCACGCCTTGGTAGACCTGGACTCGTTCCTTGTCTCCTTCAATGATGCGTACGTGCACGTCGAGCGTGTCGCCAACACTGAAGACAGGGTACTGGTCGTTGTCCTTGAGTTGATCAGCCGTTGCGGCTTCGATAATTGCTTGCCTGTTCATGTCTCATCTCTCCGGGGCACATGCCCCTCCTGTTGTCGCCCGTCTGCGTGCGTCAGCCTTCGCGTCGCTCCAGCAGATCTGGACGTCGGGTACGGGTTCGTTGTTTCATCTGATCGAGGCGCCAGTCTGCGACGGCTTGGTGGTCGCCGCTGAGCAGTACCTCGGGTACGGAACGGTCCCGCCAGGTGCGGGGCCGAGTGTAGTGGGGGGAATCCAGCAGTCGCATTTCATCGTCACGGAAGCTGAATGAATCCTCGGAAGCCGAGTCTTCATGTCCAAGCACGCCATCTTGCAGCCGGGTGACTGCATCGATGAGCACCATGGCGGGCAGTTCCCCACCGGTGAGGACGTAGTCCCCGATGCTGATCTCAAGCGGCTCGAGTTCATCAACAATCCGCTCATCCACGCCCTCGTAGTGGCCGGCAATGAGGAGCAGTCGCTCTTCATGTGCCAATTCCTCAACGAGTGCTTGATTGAGTCGTCTTCCCTGAGGTGTGAAGAGAATGCGTCGACTGGGTCGTTCATCCTGTTCTTCCACCGCGTGGACCGCATCCCAGAGTGGTTGGCACATGAGCACCATGCCCGGTCCGCCACCGAAGGGACGATCATCCACCTTGTCGTGTTTGTTGTCCGCCCATTCACGAATGTCATGGACGTGACAGGTCACGCGATCGCCGGTGGCGGCGCGAGCCTGAATACTCGAGTCGAGTACGCCCGGGAACATGCCGGGGAATAAGGTGAGGACATCAATTCGCATGGGAAGAATGCCTGTTGGGTCAGCTCTTTGGAGCGTCGATCTTCTTCCCTGGAGTCGGGTCGATGCCGGCGCGTTTGAGCAATGAACGTACGGTCTCGGAAGGCTGGGCTCCCACGCTCAACCAGTAGTCGATGCGATCGTTTTTGAGACTGTGCTGTTTGGTTTCGTCGGTGGCCACGGGATCGAACCAACCAAGTTCCTCGATGACGCGACCGTCACGGGGGGCTCGTTTGTCCATGGCATTGACACGGTAGAAGGGGCGGTGTCTCCGACCCATACGCTTGAGGCGCAATACGACCATTGTTCGGCCTGCTCCTTGCTGGCACCCGAGTCGAGAAGTTTCGACGCGTGTCGAATGCTTCACGGCACCCCGGGAAGTCGCTCGCAAGCCGAGTGGGTGGAGCGACCCGTGGGGATGATGCTTCGTCGGGTGGACGAATCGAAGATTGTAGTGGGGACTTCAGGGGGGCTCAAGGATTGGTTCAAAGATGGGCGTAGGGGCCCAGCAGCCCGTGTCAGGCTGCCCCCGCCAGAACCTGAGCCACAAGGCTGACCCACCAGAGTGCCAGTTCCTGGGCAGCACCGATGACGAAACTCGCCGCGCCGAAGAAGAAGATGGCGATGAACAAAGCGAAGCCCATGATCTGGGCCTGAGGGTGCATGTAGAAGCGGCGAATGTCCAGTGAGGCGGCAGCCAGAATGCGGGAACCGTCCAACGGAGGAATCGGCAGCAGATTCAGGGCGAACAGTACGAGGTTCAAAAATCCGCCTAGAAACAGAAACGTACGTATGGATTGCATCGATTCCGCTGTGTCGGCATTTCCAGCGCTCAGAATGATTCCCAGCAGTGTGAGGCTGATAAAGGCCAGCACGAGGTTCATCATCGGTCCGGCAAATGCGACGATGGCTTCACCAAGTCGACCATGCCGGAAGCGATCCGGACGGACTGGCATCATTCCCCAGGCAAATCCAATGAGGGCAAAGACGATCAGTGATGTCTGTCCCATTTGGACCAGCGGGTTGGCGGTTAGGCGGTTGAGATCGCGAGGCGTCGAGTCGCCTTCCCACAACGCGGCCCAGCCGTGGGCCAGTTCATGCAGCGTGATGGACAGCAGTACCCAGAAGATCCAACTGGTGAGTTCAACGGCACCGCCGTGCTCCCATGCATTGTGGACCCACCAGTTCATGCAGCGCCAGCCTTTTTGTCGAGTTCATCGCCGTACCCCAGTTGGACCAGATGCGCCATGGGGCCATGCGGCTTTCCTTCTTCTTCCTTGAGGCGTTGCTTTGCGGCGGGATTGACATATCGGTTGAACGCCATGGCCTTGATGTTGCCCCAGATCCCTCCGAATGAACTGAAGGTGTGGTCTACGGCCGTGGGTTCGTAGCCGCAATGAACCATGCAGTCCCTGCATTGTGGATTGCCGGAAGCTTTGCCGTAGTTGTCCCATTCCACGGTGTCGAGCAGTTCCTGAAAGGTGTCGACATAGCCTTCCTGCAGGAGGTAGCAGGGGCGTTGCCAGCCGAAGATGTTGTAGGTGGGATTGCCCCAGGGTGTGCATTCATAGTCGCGGTTGCCCATGAGGAACTCGAGAAACAGCGGCGACTGGTTGAACTTCCACCGTTTCTTGCGATTGGAAAGGATCATCTCAAAGAGGTTGTTCGTGTTGTCGCGGTGGAGAAAGCTGGTTTGGTTTGGAGCCTTGTCATAGGCATAGCCTGGACTGACCATCATGCCCTCGACACCAACGTCCATCATCTTGTCGAAGAACTCGCGCACGGCGTTCGGGTCAGCGCCATCGAAGAGCGTGGTGTTGGTTGTGACCCGAAAGCCCATCTTGACCGCCATGTCGATGCCCACGATTGCCTTGTCGTACGTGCCTTCACGGCAGACGGCGAAATCATGTTCATCACGACGTCCGTCCATGTGCACTGAAAAAGAAAGGTACTTGCTTGGTTTGAACCAGCCGGCGTCGAGTTTCTCTTTGAGCAGGATGGCATTCGTGCAGAGGTAGATGTATTTCTTTCGTTTGACCAACTCGTCGACCAGTTCACGGATGTATGGGTACATCAGTGGCTCGCCGCCCGGAATCGAGACCATTGGCGCATCACATTCATCCACCGCTCTCAGGGCATCTTCCAGTGGGAGATCGCGTTTGAGAATGTGGGCTGGATACTGGATCTTCCCACAGCCGGCACACGCCAGATTGCATCTGAAGAGTGGCTCGAGCATAAGGACCAGTGGATACCGCTTGCGTCGTCGGAGTTTCTGTCCGACGACGTAGCTGGCGACGGTCCACATTTGAGAGATGGGTACGCCCACGCCTGTGACTCCAGATGCTCAAGGGCCTTAGAGAAGTTGCATATGGTACGTCCAAGGGCCGTTTCAGGGAGTTGAAATCGATAATCGGACCTTGTGGGCGGATTCCGGTCGGAAATATCCAAAATCAAAGAACCCGTGCCCTGAAGGGGGTGTATCAGTTCCATGAGCACCCTTGATGCATCAATCTGCATGAATACACCTGGCCGCCAATGGCTGTCGGGCTCGGGTATCATCAGTGTGCCGTGGGCACGTGCTCGTCAGGATGATGCCGTATCCAGCGTGGAAACTTCTCAGCAGGATGTGGCAGCAGCGATGAGCGAGGATCACCAGACCGACGAGGCTCTTTTGGGGGCGTACAGGAATGGGGATCGGGCTGCATTCACCACGCTCGTAGAGCGATACTCCGGCGAGTTGGTCCAGTTTCTGACGAAGCAGACTGGATCACGAGCTGCGGCGGAAGATGTCTTTCAGGAAACCTTCCTGCAGATTCACAACTCGGCTCAGACTTTTGATCTTGACCGGCGATTCAAGCCATGGCTGTACACCATTGCTGTCAACAAGGGACGTGATTGGCATCGCCGCAATGCGCGTCGCAAGGCGTTGTCACTCTCAGTGAACCTTGGCCCTGATGGCGAAGGGCAGTCCTTCGGTGATCTTCTGGCGGCCGATGGCCCTGGTCCAGGTGAAGGCATGGAAGCCGGTGAACTTCGAGAAGCAGTGAAAGAGGTGATTGACGGTATGCCCGAGCATTACCGCGAGATTCTCCTGCTGAGTTACTTCCAGAAGATGAGTTACATACAGATTGCAGAGTCGCTCGAAATCCCATTGGGGACTGTCAAGAGCAGACTGCATGCCGCTGTCGCATCATTTGCACGCGGCTGGGAACAGAATGGTTCAAGTGAGGATAGGGGAGAAGAATGAACAGCGAACATGACGACACAACGCCAATCCTGTCCGACGCCGATGCGGCGTTGCTTGATCGGCTTGTCGAGTGCGGCTTCGATTCAGCTGCGGTGACAGGGCTTGACGCCGATGAGCAGGCCAGATTGGAACGGCTCGTCGCACTGCTTGGACTGCTTGACGCGTATCCCGCCGAGCCTTTGTCCAATGAAGATCGGGAAACACTTGTGAACGCCACCTTGGCGCGCATTGACCTTGCGGAGCAAGATCAAGATGAACGAATGCGATTCGACTCGAGCATCCGGGGTGGGTTCGGTTCCAGATTTGGTGCTCCTGAACTCGTTGCCGTTGCGGCCATCATCATTCTTGGCTTGAGCATCATCTTTCCAATGATGCATGCTGCGAGGAATTCCTCCACTCGTTCCACCGATCGAAACAATCTGGCTCAGATTGGCGGGGGCTTGTTCAACTTTGCCCAGGACCAGGATGGCATGCTCCCTCAGAGTACGGCCCACGAGTGGGACTACGCCTTCGGTGAAGACACCAACCGGCTTGGAATGAATCCCTTGGTTGATGGCGGGTATCTGGATCAATCTCGATTCAACTTTGAGAATCCAGGATGGTCATTTCAGACTCAGCCTGAATCACACTCCTTGGCATTGGTGCCGGAGTTGATGACGGTGTGGATCAGTGATCGAAATCCGACCTTGGAATACATCAAGATCAGCGAAGATCGGCAGGCCATTACGATGTCGATCTCCTGGTCCCCGAGCGTATTGCTCAGTGATGGCTCGGTTCAGAGTCTTCCTGATCATCGATTTCAGGGGGATGACATGCGATTGCCCAACCCCCAGTGCCGGAATTTGGAGCACCCGGACGTCTTTCTGAGCCACCCCGTCACTCCCTGATCTGCTTCCCTGCCGGGGCCTCGACAGGCCTTCGATCCCTGCTATCATGCTTGGCTCAGCCCGATGTCCGGGTGATTTCAGGTATTTCGAGGATTGAAGCCGTGCCAAAGAACAAGCCCAACAAGGGACTGCTCAAGCGCATCCGAATGACGAAGACAGGCAAGGTGAAGATTCGCCGTGCCAGTGGACGCCACCTTCGGAGCCACAAGTCCGGCGAACTTATCCGTTCTTACCGTGATTCGAACTACGCCAACGGAAGTGATCTCCGGAGGATCGCACGTTTGCTGCATGCTCGAGTGACTGGTCAGTCCACCTCGAAGAACACCGAATCGTCCGAGAGCTGAATACGAAGACGTCTGTGGCGGGCACAAGAGTTCGGATGAACCGGACCCCCGACCAGAGCACATGAGAACGGAGTGGATTCATGCCACGCGTACGCAAAGGCGCAGCCCGCAACAAGGCACGTCGCCGCATCCTCCGAGCCGCACGAGGCTACTGGGGTACCAAAAGCCGTCACAAACAACAGGCCAAAGTCGCCTTGCTCCGTGCTGGGCAGTTTGCCTATCGGGATCGCCGCGCTCGTCGCCGTGACTTCCGTCGATTGTGGATCATTCGCATCTCAGCTGCGTGCCGCATGCGTGGTACACGCTACAGCCGGTTCATCAATGGGCTCGGCCAAGCTGGAATCCTGCTGAATCGCAAGATGCTCAGCCAGATTGCGATTGAGGATCCCGCAACGTTCGACGTCTTGGTTGAAAAATCCGAGGCAGCAACGACTGCTCCAGCGGCCAACTGATTCTCTGCACTGCAGGAGCCTACCGATGCTCGGATTTCTGAGCGAGGCGATCAGGAACTACCGCCAGACGGGTGCAGTTGCGCCGTCGTCACGTGGGCTTGCTCGCTCTATGGTCAGGCACTTGCACGACCAGCCAGGGCCGCGCCGTATTCTTGAGGTGGGTTCCGGGACGGGGGCCTTTACTCGCCACATCCTCTCGGGCATGGAAGATGGCGACCAACTCGATGCAGTCGAGATAAGCAAACCATTTGCAGATGCGCTGGAAGCAAACGTG
Source organism: Phycisphaerales bacterium (assembly GCA_029243925.1). Classification (GTDB taxonomy): domain Bacteria; phylum Planctomycetota; class Phycisphaerae; order Phycisphaerales; family SM1A02; genus SP202. Next base: position 619 of record JAQWRC010000046.1, on the reverse strand, counting down.
CTCATGCCACATCGTCAGGCATGTCCTGCCCAGCAGTGCAGAGTATTTCAGTGTCCAATTGAAGAAGCACCACTCGAGGGCCCGTACCACCTGGTGGTTTGCGGCCTTCCGTTCAACAACTTTCCTCTTGAACTGACCCGCAGCATCTTCAAGATCATGCTCGGATCGATGCACGAGGATGGGTGGTTGTCATATTTCGAATACGTCGGCATGCGACCCCTCAAGTTTCCCTTTGTGGGCGAGTCGGGACGAGCTGCTCTGCGACATCATGGAGCCCTGCTGGCCGAGTTGGAGCATCGCCATGGTGGGTACCGTAGGCTCATCAACATGAACATTCCGCCAGCCTGGTCAGTGCACCTGCAGGGTGCAGCAAGGACATAAGGACAGACACAATGGACCGAGTTGAGTTTGAAGATGCATTGAAGGCGTATGAAGACCGTTTCAACGCGATGGAACCTGAAATGGAGTTGACGGTTCGTGACCCGGAGCTTGGCGTCGAGGGCATCGCCGGTCTTGGTGTCGCGGTTGCCGCTCGAACACTTCTGGAAGAGACTGGGCAGTCAGCCTCAAGCACGATCGTCGCGGTGCAGGGCGCAGGTGCCATGGGCGCCGCTGTGTG
>JAQWRC010000352.1 GCA_029243925.1 Phycisphaerales bacterium | reverse complement strand
AAAGCAAAGCCAGGATCTTCAGAGCGTACTCGGTGCAATAACACCATTCAACCGCCGGAGGGGCCTCAGGCGATTTACCGAAAATCCACTGGAAAGACTCATTTCGACTTGAATATGTCGCGGACCAACTCGATCACGCCCCACACTACAAAACAAGCACCCAACACCCCCACCATCCGCCAGTCGTAGTCCATCATGCCCAGGACGAACGCCGCCAGCAGCAACAGCCCACCCAGCAGCAGATCGACGCCAGCCCAGAAGCCCCGAGTCATGGAAGCTTCCTTTCCATCTCACGACCCTGAACCTCCATGCGATGCTTGAGAATCTGATTCTGGCGGTACCGATCCGCATGGCCCCATCCGGGCTCAGACAGTTCGGCATCCCAGGCGTGCAGTGCACGCTGCATCGACTCGACACGTTCGGGATACGCCTCGGCCAGATTCGTCGTCTCCGAAGGATCCATGGCGAGATTGAACAACAGAACCGGATTGCCTTCGACGTCGATGAGCTTCCAATCGCCTTCCCGAACCGCTGAAGCAACCGAGCGCCGCCAGAACAACCGCTCATGCGGCGCGCCCAATGAAGGATCAATCATCGCTGGAACCAGATCGACTCCGTCCACGGCGGCAGCATCGATGTGACCTCCGGCCGCCGCAACCGCCGTAGGCACGATGTCGAGCGTGCTGACCGGATGATCAAACACGCTCCCGGCCGGCAATGTTCCAGGCCAACGCATGGCATAGGGAATGCGGATGCCCCCCTCCCACTTGGAACCCTTCATCCCACGGTAGATGCCGTTGCTGGAAGCATTGTTGGTTGCTCCCCCGTTGTCATTGACGAAGATCACGATGGTGTCTTCCTCGATGCCCTCACTCTTGAGCGTCTCGAGTATCCGACCGACGCCGTCGTCCAGCGACGTCGTCATGGCGGCGAGTTTCTGGCGGCGAGCGGGCGTCACGTCGGCGTGACGCTCGAGCATGTCTTCCTTGGCATGCATCGGCGTATGCACGGCCGTATACGACACGTACAGAAGAAACGGGTCATCGGCATGACGCTCGATGAAGTCGACCGCTTCGTCGCTCAGGGCGTCGGTGAAGTAGTAGTCGTCCGGCTCCGGAGCAATGACCTCACGATTCCGCATCAGCCCACGGTCATGCTTGGGAAGTTCATCGTAGGCCCAGTAACTGCGTGATCCTGAAAGGCAGCCGTAGTACTCATCGAAGCCGCGGTCCATGGGGTGGTATCCGTCCGCGACACCCAGGTGCCATTTCCCCAACGCACACGTGGCGTATCCCTCCGACCGCATGCGATCGGCCAGCGTCGACTCGGTCTTCGGCAGCCCGAGTGTCTGATACGCCTTCGTACCCGCCAACAGATTCACCTCGTGCCCAAATCGCTGCTGGTAGCGACCGGTCATCAATCCGGCACGGGACGGACAGCACACCGATGCCGTGACATACCCATTGGTACAGACAACGCCTTCGTCCGCGATGCGGTCAATGTGCGGTGTTGCGAAATCACTGCACCCGGTGAATCCGAAGTCGGCATATCCGGCATCGTCGGTCACAATCAGAACGACATTCGGTTGAACTGCTGCTGGCGCGTGCGCCGCAGGACCAGTCGTCTGACAGCCAAGCAGCAACAGAGGAAGAAGCGTGATGAAACGGAACATGGATTTCCTCATGATGTGATCGCAGGAACACTGCAGGACATGTGATTCTCGAAATCGACCGTACCCGCCTCCAGCAGACACTGCAAGATTCCCCGCTGGCAGCGTGTCGATCTCGACGTAGACTGCACCGATGCACATATGCGCCACATTGCTGACGGTTCTCATGGGCGGGCAACCCAACATCGTGTTCGTCCATGTGGATGATTGGGGCTGGCAGGACACCTCCGTCCCGATGCACGTGGAAACGACGGCATTCAACGAACGCTATCGCACCCCGAACATGGAACGGCTTGCCGACTCCGGCACAGTCCTCACGGATCATCATGCCGCGGCGCCAGTCTGCACTCCGACGCGGACCAGTCTCATGACCGGCCAATCTCCGGCTCGAACCCACATCACCTATTGGACCCTGCACAAGGATCGTGATACGTCTCGACCACATCCAGTCATCGCAGCACCACAGTGGAAGATGAATGGACTCGACGGCGACGAGCCGACCCTGCCACGCCTGCTCCGCCGCGCGGGCTACACGACCATCCACGCGGGCAAAGCCCACTTCGGCGCCCACGACACTCCCGCGGCCGATCCGAAGGCCATCGGCTTCGATGTCAATATCGCCGGGCATGCCTCCGGTGCACCTGGCAGCTACTACGGCACACACCGATTCATGAACGCAAAGAGTGACACCGACTTCGATCGCACCACCGTCTGGGATGTCCCTGGCCTCGAAGACTGGCATGACAAGGATGTCTACCTGACCGAAGCATTGACCGCCGAAGCGCTTGCTGCCATGGATGTCGCCGTCGAACGGAAACGACCATTCTTTCTGCACTTCGCACCCTATGCCGTGCATACGCCGATCATGGCCAATCGCCGGCTGCTTGAGCACTACCCGGACCTCGATCCTCGAGAAGCGGCCTATGCGACCATGGTCGAATCCGTCGACAACGCGCTGGGCGCACTGCTCGATCGACTTGAGCACCACGGCATCGATGACAACACGATCGTCGTCCTCACCGGCGACAACGGCGGGCTTTCCGCCCATGGACGTGGCGGCACACCCAATACCCACAATGCGCCGCTGCGCAGTGGTAAAGGTTCGGCGTACGAGGGAGGAACACGCGTCCCCGGCTTCGTCCGGTGGCCTGACGTCACGACACCCGGAACACGAATCGATGACCTCATCGTCACACAGGACTGGTACACCACCCTCTTGGGCGCCGCGGAAGCACGCTCGCTGATCTCACTGCAGATTCCACTCGACGGACGTGATCTGCAACCCGTACTGTCAGGCGCAGCACAGGACGTGGAAGAACGCGTCGTGCTGTTTCATCAACCCCATCAGTGGGGCGCACCCGGACCGGGAATCGAACCCTACACATCCGTTCGACGTGGCCCCTGGAAACTCATCTTCTTCCACAGTGACGGTCGACTTGAACTCTACAACCTGAGTACGGATCTCGGCGAACGCAACAACGTCGCCACCGCCCGACCGGATATCACGCTCGCGATGTCCAAACTGCTCGGCGACGAAGCTCGGCGGCGCGGCACGCAACCGTCACGCTCGAATGCAAGCGGACAACCCATTCCTTGGCCCGATGAAGTCGAATCACGAAACGCCTATGCACCGATCCCGGTTCCCGAGGGCATGACGTGGATTCCCGGCGGCACCTTCGTCATGGGCTCCAGCGCCGGATACCCGGAGGAATCACCGCCGCATCGTGTGCAGGTCGACGGCTTCTTCATGGACACGCATGAAGTCACCAACAAGGAGTTCGCCGGATTCGTTGAGGACACTGGCTATGTCACGGTTGCTCAACGCACGCCACGCGCCGAAGACTACCCCGACGCTCCAGCCGACATGCTGGTGCCGGCATCCGCGGTCTTCACGCATCCGGAAACCGTCACGAATCTCCAGGACTGGTCACAATGGTGGGCCCTGATTCCCGGCGCCGCGTGGAATCGCCCCGAAGGCCCCGAAAGCGACATCAAGGACCGCATGGATCACCCCGTCGTGCACATCGCCTGGGAAGACGCCGCGGCCTACGCCCGGTGGGCGGGGAAACAACTGCCGACTGAAGCCCAATGGGAGTACGCCGCCCGTGGCGGCAAGATGAACCAGATCTATCCCTGGGGCGAGGACTTCCAACCCGACGGCCGACTGATGGCCAACACCTGGCAAGGTCGATTTCCCGTGGGCAATACCGTTGCCGATGCATACAGCGGTACGGCGCCGACCGGCACCTACCCGGCCAATGCATATGGACTGCATGACATGGCGGGCAACGCCTGGGAATGGTGCGCCGATTGGTACGCAGACGACTGGTACGACCGATCGCCGCAGCCGAATCCGACCGGACCATTGCAGTCGGACATCATCGATCAGCACTCGCCGGACATGCCACGACGCATCACCCGTGGTGGTTCATATCTGTGTGCGCCAGACTACTGCAGCCGGTACCGGGTCGCGGCGAGGATGCCCGTCACCCCCGACAGCAGTCTGGGACACCTTGGATTCAGATGCGCAGCACCCCTGCCTCAGGATCCGTCCGGCACGCCATAGAACGAACGCAATCGCTCCAGCTCAGCCTGCAGCATCGCAACCTGCGATGCCTGTTCCGGATCCGAGGCCAGATTGCGAACTTCTTCGGGATCCTGCTGAAGGTCGTACAACTCCCATTCGTCCCCGGCTGGAAAGTGAATCAACTTCCAACGATCTGTGCGCACGCCGTAATGCGGCTGCACATTGTGGATGCCTTCTTCGAAGTACTCGTAGTAGATCGAATCACGCCATGCGCCGTCCTCGCCACCCTCCAGCAACGGCACCATGCTTTCACCCTGCATTCGATCCGGGGCGGGCACACCTGCCACCTCGAGAAAGGTCTGGGCCAGATCGAGATTCTGAACCAGTGAATCATTCGTGGAACCTGGGTCGATTCGCCCCGGCCAGCGAACGACCAACGGAACACGAAGTGATGGCTCGTACATGAATCGTTTGTCATACCAGCCGTGTTCACCCAGAAAGAAACCCTGATCAGAGGTGTAGACGACGATCGTGTTGTCCGCGAGCCCCTGCGTTTCGAGCCAGGCCAGCAAACGCCCGATGTTGTCGTCGACGGAGGCGATGCAGCGCAGGTAGTTCTTGATGTA
>JAQWRC010000028.1 GCA_029243925.1 Phycisphaerales bacterium | reverse complement strand
CATCATGGCAAGATCGAGCACGACGACGCGCTGGTCATGCAGGAGATCGGGAACCTCCTTGGAGATGATCTGCTGTGCCAGTCCTTCAACAATGGCTGTTTTGCCGACACCGGCTTCGCCCAGAAGAACAGGATTGTTTTTCGTGCGGCGGCACAGAATCTGAATGAGTCGCTCGATCTCATCCGCTCGTCCGATGACGGGGTCGAGTTCGTTGTTCTTTGCGAGTTCCGTGAGATCACGTCCAAAACTATCCAAGGCGGGCGTCTTGCTCTTGCCGCGGCGGGGGGCTGAGGCCTGGGACTGTCCCTGATCCTCATCAAGTTCCTCGCCTTCTTCAGCTTCAACGCCAGCACCGAGTAGATTCAATACTTCCTCACGGACCTCCTCGAGCTTCACGCCGAGGTTCATCAGGACCTGTGCAGCAACACCATCCTGCTCACGCAGCAGACCCAGCAGCAGGTGCTCGGTGCCAACGTAGTTGTGATTCAGATTGCGTGCTTCCTCGATTGCGTACTCGAGCACCTTTTTGGCGCGAGGCGTTTGAGGGAGCTTGCCCATGGTGACCATTTCTGGTCCCGACTTCACGAGCTTCTCGACTTCAAGGCGAACCTTGCGAAGATCGATCTCGAGATTCTTCAGGACATTGGGTCCAACGCCGGAACCTTCCTTCACGAGTCCGAGCAGAATGTGCTCTGTTCCGATGTACTCGTGGTTGAAGCGTTGTGCTTCTTGGTTGGCCAATGCCATGACCTTGCGAGCTCGGTCGGTAAGCCGTTCGAACATGGGTCCTTCTCCGAATCTGTCTCCCCGAGCTGTGGGGAGTGGTGTGTTGAGGTTTCAAGCCATTCCGTACGAAGTGGAATGACCCCCCTGAAGGGGAGCAACCGCTGTACCAGTGTATTCGGCCCCGTTCTGGCACGTGATGAGCGAAATTCGGGCCTACACTGGTACTTCCTGAAGTTCGATGAAGTTCTTCGGGGTAAGGAATCGAGTTGATCTCTATTTTCGGTGCCATTCTGACGGTTGCGATGACCGCCGCCTCCTTTGCCCAGGAGACGGCCGAAACGGCCTCTGAGGCTCAAAATACGGCCTCTGAGGGGCTGGCTACTACATCTGCAGAGGCAAGGCCATGGATGTCGACGCCATGGCCGGTGCTTGATGTGGCAGGGCACGCATCTTCAGAAGTTGTTGTCAAAGAGTCACTTACATCCATATGCACCAAGGGCGGCGCCAAATCAGAGGCAATCAAGCCGCTGCGAACGCGATATCTCCTGCTGCGTGGGCAACTTCCCCGGACTGATCTGCTTCGAGTTGGGACCACATTGGATCGTACGGTGCAGCAGTTGCATACATTGATGGCCCGTCCTGATGACGAGCGGCCATTTGCCGGGCGACTTGGCCTGGCCTTGCTCTCGAGTCGTGATGAGTTCGTACTGACACTTGCTGATGCACTGTCCACGTATGCTCGGCCTTCAACTGCTGCAGTACTTCAGGCAGAGGGGCATTGCAGCATCATCATCGCCAATGCTCGAGCGCCACGTGGGCTGCTTGATCATCAACTTGATCGAACAGTGACGCATGCGTATCTGCATGCGCTGCACTCGCCGATTCGTCTTCCCGCGTGGGCGAATGAAGGGGTTGCAACTGCAGTGGCTTGGTCCAGAGCCGCCCCGGGCAGCGGCCGAGGTCGTGCGGAAGCGATCGCAGAGGTTCGTGACGAGCTGGACCTCAGCGAGATGTTGGATATGGGATACGAGGATGGCTCGTGGAATGCCACTGAACATGAGGAGGCAAAGGCCGGGCTGCTCATGGAACGCCTCATGCTTGAACGGCCTGCGCAGTTGCGGGAGTGGATTCTCGCCGTCAAGCAGGGTGCGCCATGGAGAGAAGCCTTTGCCGCGCACTTCAACGATTCACCGGAAGCGATGGCGGCCTGGGTGACGCAGTACTTCAAGGTGAATGACTAACCCTCTACGACGACGCCATGATGCAGTTCCACGATGCGGTCGGCTCGCTCTGCGATTGCACGATCATGAGTCACCATGAGGATGGTCAATCCGCCTGCGTGTTCGGCAGACAACAGATCAAGAATGCCGGCGCCGGTTTCTTCATCGAGGTTTCCGGTGGGTTCGTCGGCAAGCAGTATGGCGGGGTTGTTCACCAGAGCGCGTGCGATCGCGGTCCGTTGCCGCTCACCACCGGACAACTCCCGCGGGCGGTGCTGCAGGCGGTGGGAGAGACCGAATGAGTTCAGGAGATTCGTCGCCCGCTCCTGAGTATCAACGCTGCGTGAACCGACCATGGCGGGCAGTATGGTGTTTTCCAGAACCGTCAGCTCAGGGAGCAGGTGGTAGAACTGGAAAACGAATCCAACATCCTGATTGCGATAGGCATTGCGACGGCCTTGGGAGAACGTGCTCAAGGGCGTCCCTTGGAAGGTGATGCTCCCCCGGTCGTCGTCAGGTCGGTCGAGATCTCCAAGCAGGTGGAGCAAGGTACTTTTTCCCGAGCCGGATGAACCGAGAATGGCCACCCATTCACCGGCGTTGACGGTGATCGATGCACCTTTGAGCACGGGGACATCAACATCGCCCATGCGGTATGTCTTGTGAAGATCCTGGCCTTCAAGCACGATGTTGGTTGTGTCACTCATAGCGAAGTGCATTCACAGGGTCGGTATCTGCAGCTTTGATGGCGGGGATGAGTGCCCCGACAAGACTGCAGAGGATGGCCAGGATCATTGTCACCACCGCGGAGTTCATGTCCACGGCATTTGGAATTTCTGTGAAGTAGTAGACACGGGGGTCCCACATGATGAAGCCGACTTCATTGAGTGCAGCCCAGACGACGAAACTGCCCAGAGCCAGCAGTGGTATCGAACTGATCCCGCCAAGGAACACGGGCAGCAGTGTTTCGCCTCGGAGTCGGAGCAGCCCCCAGATCATCAGGAGTCCACCCAGGCCGATCAGCACAATTCCAAGCAGCAGCGGCGGCTCACTCATTCCATCATGGATGAGGTTGAGATTCTTGACGATCAGCCATCCAAGTCCGAGTCCGAGGATGGCACCCAGTACGCCGACGACGAGCCCATAGAGGAGAAAGATCCCGACGATGCCGCCACGAGAAGCGCCGATGCTCCGGAGGATTCCGATGTCCCTGGTCTTCTCATGCACGATGGACCAGAAGATCGCAAGCACCAGTGCTGCGCAGACCGCGTACACGATGGAGAACAGCACTCGCATGAGTTCCCGTTCTTTTTCGACAGGACCGATGAAGCCCGACTGATGCTGTTCCCATGTCTGGATGTACAGACCCGGATTCACGCCAGGGGCGGGGATCATGATGTCCGAGGGGATCGTTTCCCTCATCTTCTGAAGGAACGTGGCGTACGCGCGATCTACGGCGGGCAGCAGTTCGTCTGGCGTGACTCCTTCCGCACTTCGCACCAGAATCATCGTGGCTCGTGCGGGGTCGATGCCGATGACCTGGGATGGATCATTGATATCAACGCGTTCAGCTTCATCAAGATGAGTCAGTTCCTGTGCAGTCGAGAGCGGTACGAGTATCCGTGATTCGTCGATGAGGAAGATGCCGCTGCTGAACTCGTTGGCAAACGGAAGAATGACGCTTTCCGGTTCGCTGAGTCCACCACCGCTGTCGATGGGGATCGTCGTCAAGACGCCTTCAAATCGAGGCAGCCACCAGTAGCCGTCACGTGCGATGTCGTATTCGCCTTCACTGTTC
>JAQWRC010000025.1 GCA_029243925.1 Phycisphaerales bacterium | reverse complement strand
GGGGCGGTGTGCCTCGTGGCAGCATCAGGGCGGTGGTTGCGACGATGGCGACCGCGGTCAGGATCCACCAAGAGGCGATCGTGATCATGCCATACTCTGCCATGGGCAGTGCGATTGCAGTTGCGATGGCCAGGGCAATGCACGCTCCCTTGCTTCGCGTCGCAGGCCGTCTGGGTCCCATGAACGCAAGGACCCATGCCGGGACGAGCAGTCCGTAGAAGCCGAGAAAGCGCAAGTAATGGTCCTCCAGGATCCAATGCCAGTCATTGGAGTCTGCCCCGTGCATTCGCATTGCCACCCAGGTGATCGGCATGGCCAGAACGGCGATGAACATGAGCCTGGCTGTCGAGCCCCAGCGGCGTGGTGACGGATCATTGGTCGCCTTCAGTTCACGTACGTGGGCGCCGATTGTGAAGATGACCTGCACGAGCCAGAGTAGGGCAATCAAGGCAACGATCGCAGTCGTTGTCTCGGGTGCATCCGGGCCTGGATTCATGATCCCGTAGCAGGCTGCGACAAGCAGGAGGACGACGAAAAAGGAACCGCCGAAAATAGCGAAACTGTGTGTGCTTGGTGTTTCACGTCGGGCGCGGTGAAATGTCAGATCCAGATAGGGTGACAGCAGGAACCCGATGAAGATGATCGGAACGGTTCCCCACAGCTGGATCTGAGGCCGCTGCCCCGTCATGGCAATATGCTCCAATGATCCGGTGCCGACGGTCGCGAAGATGCCGATCATGAATACGTAGGCAAGCAGAGCGAAGATCAGCCAGCCCACCATGGGCATGCGCGACACCACTCCACCCAGCAGCAGCACCCCGATTGGGGCGAGGATCATTGCCGTGTCATGGGGCAGACCGAAGAACCAGCCCATGGACCCGAAGACCGCACTGACCCAGAAGAGTTGGAATGCGATCGTGAACACGGAGAACCATCGCATCGGGCCACGATGGTCTTTGACAAGTTGTTCCGATCGCGCTCGCGAGCCCACGACATAGCCCATCAGGGTGCAGCCGATGAGGTTTGATATGGCGAAGGCCCAGAATCCCGGCCAGCCCCATCGTTCGATGACGATGACGGGCAGCCACATGCCGATGCACCAGGTCCAACTGCTCGTGCAGAAGAGTCCCCAACCGATGGTACGGAAGATGGAGTTCATGATGTGGAATGGTTCCGATTCGTGACGAACTGCTCTGATCGGCTCATCACTCGCCGCGGCGTTTTGCGGCAAGTTTACGGCGTTGCATCTTTGCCTCGATCATCCGCTTGGGCGTGCAGTGGAAGGTCATGGCACATCGGCCGACCCGCAGATCGCGGCCACGTTTCTTGAGGATCTGTTTGATTTCAAGTTCGAGATCGATGTTGAACTCGCCGCCTTCGGTCTTTTCAGTCTTGACGTTTGAAATGACCTCTTCGCCATCGCGGATGGTGTAGACCGCCGGCCCAAGGCAGGGGCGGAGAAAGTCATACTTCATCTGCTTGCAGACGACGGTGTAGTCACTGCCGCATTCGCCGAAGAGGAACATGCCGGCGGCTACTTCCGAGTTGCCAAGCAGAGCGGCGCCAGCCATGGCGTTGTACCAATTGCGGTTGACGCGCTTGAAGGGAAGGATGGCGGCGAACTTTGCATCCTGAAGTTGCTTCATATGAATGCCGCTTCGCCAGGCGAAGGGCAGCCAAATCAGCGAACAGATGCGGTGCCAGAAGTTGTTCTTCGTACTCAGCCGGCTGATGTAGGCTTCAAGACGTTGGATCCATGTCGGGCGCACCACGAACCCTTCCGGTGACAGCGCCAACTGGTTGGGCATGTGAGGATCGGGTTGTTGAAGTGGTGGTGTTGTCATTGATCAGTCATCGGTATTGAAGAAGCGGTATGGTAGTTGGCTCACGGACGTGATTCCACCCGGATTTCAGGAAGCACCCTTTGCAGTGCCGTAGGACCGCAATCACCATGCCTATTCACCATATCGGACTTTGTTCATGGAGCGTCCAGCCAGAATCACCCAGGTCGCTGGTGGCTGCCCTTGCCGCGGCTGAGATTGATTCAGTGCAGTTGGCGATGACGCCGTGTGTTCTGGAGCAATCACGCTGGGCGGGCGTCATGGACCACTTGGCGGAGGCGGGCGTCACCGTCCTCAGTGGAATGATGGAGCCTGCCGGTGAGGACTACTCCTCGCTCGAGGCGATTGCGAGGACTGGAGGGGTGCGTCAGGATGAGCACTGGCCAGCCAACGAATCGA
>JAQWRC010000022.1 GCA_029243925.1 Phycisphaerales bacterium | reverse complement strand
CTGTCGGCGGTGTCGGCGTAGTCACTGGTTCCGATGATGTCGGCATCGAAGCGTTCGATTGGTGCGGAGCAGGAGAGGTCGAGGGCCTTGCCCTGGGCGACTCCGACCTTGTCCGGGATGTCAACGAGGACGATGTCACCGAGTTCCTTGGCGGCAGCCCAGTGGGCGCAGGTTGCGCCGACGTTGCCGGCTCCGATGATGCTGATCTTTGCACGTTGCATGGGTGCGTATTCCTTGACCGAGAAAGTGTTGGGTTTATCTGTTTGTTGCGGCAAATCGCCAGCAACCCCCCGCTGGCTCGGGGGTCCGGGAAATGGGCCAGAGAGGACTCGAACCTCCGACCTCACCCTTATCAGGGGTGCGCTCTAGCCAGCTGAGCTACTGGCCCGGAACGACGCAGTATAGCAGAAGGACATCCCCCCCCTCCGCCCTAAAAAGAAACCCGGCCCGCCATGATGACGGGCCGGGTGGCATTCAGGGTTGTGAGGTGAATCACCAGTTGGCGATCACCAGAAGCAGGTCATTGACATCAATCTCACCGCTGCCGTCGAGATCCTCGAGGCAGCCATTGCATGTGGTGCCCCACGCGGCAATGACCGCGAGGATGTCGTTGACGTCGACGATGCCGTCACCGTTTGCATCACCGGGTACGCCGGCATCGTTGCATTCAGTGGCGGAAACCATGATGGCATCCACGCCGGCTTCGACGACTGATTGTGTATCAGCGCCGACATCCGAAGCAGTGAATCGCAGTTGAATCTGAGATGCATCACCGATGATGTCGGCAAGTTCCCAGCTGACGACGACCCAGCCACCACCTACATCCGGACCACTTGGCCCGACTGTTTCAAGGTTGGACCAGTTCACTCCATTGGTGGAGTAGTCGACGACGAGCGTATCCGTATTCGGAGCAGCACCGTAGTTGTTGCTGAACCAACGAGCGTAGGACAACACGGGTTCACTGACGCCCGATAGATCAATCACACCTGAGGTCAGGATGGTTGAACCTTCGTCGACGTCACTGTTGCAGCTGTCGGACGATGAGTTGTCGGTCAACCAGCAGGAACCGGAGCCGTCATTGTCGGCGTTGGGGTCGCCGCGATTGCAGTTGACCGGAACACCGCGGTTCCATTGGCCGTCCAAAGCATCGCCGCTGACAGTCCAGTCGCCATCGGTTTGCCCGTTGTCTTCATGAGCAATCAGCAGTTCGCCAACCAACCAGTCGTAGGCATTGGATGCACCGCCGGATGGATGCTCGACCAGGCCGGAGACCTGGCCTTCGCAGCTGACGTAGAACTCGGGGCTGTCACCGCAGTCCATGGCTGGAACGGATGCGACCCAGGAGTTGCCTGGACCTTCTTGATCCATATCGAGCTGTGACCACAGTCCACTGTTGGCTCGATAGCGGAGCTTCACAGAGTCGTTCACGAGATCGTCTTCGCGAGGATCGACCTGCACACGAACCTGGAGGCTCACGCCTGGATCAAGTTCTGCAGGAACTGATGACACCATCGTGATCTGTGGGCCAAGGAATGTTGCTTCCAGGGCATCTTCGACATTCAGGACGCCACCAGTCACACATCGACCGTCCAGAGCGGGAATGGCCCGAGTGGTCGACAGGATGACGTCGATGACTTCAACGGCGGTGGCATTGCCGATGATGGAGTACGCCAGAGCGACGCCACCAGCGACATGGGGAGTCGCCATCGATGTTCCGCTGTAGTAGCTGTAGTTGTTTCCAGGCGTCGTGCTCTGGATATCGACACCAGGTGCTCCGAGGTCGACTTCACTGATGTGGTATTGACTGAAGCTGGCGAGATTTTCGCCACTGTCGGTCGCAGCCACGCAGATGATGTTGTCGCAGGTGAGTGCACCCGGATAGGACGCGCCGTTGCTGCCGCTGTTTCCTGCGGCGGCAACGAAGATGTGACCGAAGTCATCGCCGGCGGTTTGAATGACATCAAACAGGGCTTGGGAGAAGCCTCCTCCGCCCCACGAATTGTTGGAGACCTTGAACTGGTTGATGGCACAGTATTCGACCGCGTCAATGGCACCATCGATGGAGCCACTTCCACCAGACCCAAGGAACTGTGCGCCAACAAGTCGGCATCGCCAGTTCACACCTGCGACGCCAATGCCGTTGTTGCCGACTCCGCCAATGGTCCCACCACAGTGGGTTCCGTGGCCGTTGCCGTCCATGGGGTCGGAGTTGTAGTCGTAGAAATCGTAGCCGTGCATGTCGTCGACGTAGCCGTTGCCATCGTCGTCGATGCCATTGCCAGCGATTTCGCCGGGGTTGGTCCAGATGTTGTCAACGAGGTCGGGGTGGTTGTAGTCGATGCCCGTATCGATGACCGCAATGACGAACTCTTGGTCGCCCTGATGCTCGTCCCATGCCTGAGGGGCATTGATCTGGGGCATGCCGTACAGGTTGTTGTAGTAGGCGTCGTTGGGGATCGTGTCGAAGGCACGGACGACGTAGACCGGCTCCACGTAACGGAGCACGTCGCCCCGCTGCGAGAGCGTCTTGAGCGCCTGCTCGACCGTGACGTCGATTTCAATGCAGTGCAGTCCGGGAACGATTTTCGATGAGGAGGCGATCTGTCCGCCTACACCAGCCAGAACAGCTGCTCGAGCATTGGTGGCATCGGGATCGATGAAACGTACGAAAACGCGGTTGGGGACGTGCTCGAACGTCAATGCATCCTTGTCAGGAATAATCGAGTCGGGCGTGGGTTGGGCTGCAGCCAGGGAAGCGGTCAGCACGGTAGCTCCGGCAATGCCGAGCATGGATAGTTTCGATGTTATTGACACGAGGGTCTCTCTCCTTGGAGGGTTATATTCGTTCAGGTCCCCACCCAACGATTTCAGTTCATGATTTTAGCATTGTGTAGTACTACTCGCAGACGACGCTCCACTCGGCAATGATGGCCAGCAGGTCATCAACTCCGGTCGTTCCATCATCTGTGGGGTCGCACCCACCACTGGTGCCCCATGCGGCGATGACCGCAAGAAGGTCATTGACATTCGTTACGCCGTCACTGTTGCAGTCGGTCGGACATTCAGGCTGCAGGCACAGGTCAGGTGAGATGTCGCAGCTTTCATTTTCGAACCACGTTCCACCCACGTTGAGGCAGGTTGCTTCGGGGGCATCCGCGCAGACCGTGCCATTGCTGCCGAAGCAGCAGGCGCCATCCGGTGCCGGCGGTGTCGTGGGAATGATGCGGAAGACTTCACCACCCAGGTCGCACACGTACAGCTCGCCTCGGGCGTCTTCGCCGTAGGCGGAGATCGATCCGATGTAGGCGCCATTAGTACTGGGTGAGATATCGTCGGTGATCTCTTCGTAGCCGGTGACGTTTCCGTTGACGAGTTTGAAGATCCACGTTTCACTGGAGCAGTAGTCGCCGAAGAAGTAGAACCCGTCCATCCAGGGGATGTCCTGTCCGCGATAGACGTTCCCACCGGTGATGGAACAGCGTCCACCACTGTGACTGAACTCGAAGACAGGGAAGGTCATCGTCGATGATGAATCACAGCCACTTGTGTTGTAGGAGTGGTCGCCTTCCCAGCAACGCCAGCCGTAGTTGCGGCCGCCGGCATCGCCGGCGTATTCGACATTGACCTCTTCCCAGTTGTATTGGCCGACATCGGCCATCCACATATCGCCGGTATCTCGGTCGAAACTGCCTCGCCATTCGTTGCGGTGGCCGTAAGACCAGATTTCATCGTCGCCTGTGACGCCGACGAAGGGGTTGTCGCTCGGGATGCCGTAGGGTGAACCGTTGTCGACGTCGATTCTGAGGATCTTGCCGAGTTTCTGATTCGTAATGTCCTGACTGCGGTTCCCAGGGTCGCCCGCTGATCCGCCGTCACCAGTTGAGATGTACAGGTACCCGTCTGGGCCGAAGTCGATCCAGCCACCATTGTGGTTGGTGTAGGGCTGACTGATCGTCATGAGGGTTTGGCCAGATCCGGAATCAACCGTGTTGGAGTTCGGATCATTGTTCTGTGCTGTGAATCGTTTGATGTACGTGTTCGATCCGGAGGTGTAGTTGATGTACACGTACGGTGAACCGTTGTAGTAGTCGGGGTGGAACGCCAGACCGAGCAGGCCCTGCTCACTCGATGTATTGACGCTCTGGGTGAGGAAGTAGCTTGACAGCATCTGCTCGTTGATCAGGTCGTAGACTCTGACCCGGCCGGTGCTGCCCGAACGCTGTTCGACGATGAAGAGACGTGACTCATCACCTGGCGCATGGGCAACTCCTACTGGCCGTGAGAGCCCGCTTGCAATCCGAAACGATGCCAGACCGGTGCCTCGCTTCAGTGAGGAGGGGAACTCTTCGGCAGAGTCGGTTTCCATTGCAACTCGTTCATAATCAGACAGTTCTGAGCCTGCGATAAGGCAGAGGCCAGTAACGACACATGCGGCAATCGCTCGAGTCAGCATCTTCTTCTCTCCTGAGATACCTGACGTGTGCAGTCAGGAGCCGGCTGGCCGGCATGGTAGGGATCCCACCATATGGGATAACCGCGGCTCGACCGAATGAGCCACCAAGTAGTGGAAATTAGGTTGAAAAACCCCTCTGAGCAAGCGAAAACAGCGTCTTAAGCCGCAATCTGTCACCTGGTTGGCCCTGAGGGCGTCTGAGGGTGGTTCTTTACCCCATTTTGGCTTGCCATCGACGGATTCCAGCGATGTTCATTCCGAGCAGATTGTCGGTGACAAACTCGTCAAACATGGCTTTCGGTACGCCACTGGCCGCCGCCTCTTGAGCAAGCATGTTTCGATATTCAGCAAGAAGTGATGCTTCCGGCGTGCCATCCTTCATGCGGGACGTAATGAGTTCAACCTGCCTCAGCATGCTCGCCGTGAATCGATCGAGGTGCGCGTCGATATTCGGCACGGCTCCCCCATGGGTCAGCAGCAGCGTGGACCATGGACCGTTGCGGAGCAGTTCCACACTCTTGAGCCAGAGTTCCAGATCGAACTCGGGTGGGGGCATGGGAACGGAGACGAAATCCGTCCCGGGCAGCAGCATGGCTGCAGCATCTCCGCTGAAGCACACACTGTGATCATCGAGTTCCAACTCAAATGCATGGTGGTGCCTGGCATGTCCGGGGGTTTCGATTGCGCGCAGCCGAATGTCACCGATTGCAATGACATCCTGATCTTCAACGGGATGGACCATTGATGACGGAGCGGGAATGGTTTCGCCCCAAAGGGTCTGCATCCCGGCGCCGTAGATTCGCTTTGCGCTGGCAAGTAGTTTTGAAGGGTCGATCAGATGTTGCATCCCAAAGGCGTGCACATGAATCGGTACGCCGCGCTGGGCAAGTACGCCGGCAGCTCCGGCGTGATCCAGATGAATGTGCGTAATGCAGCAGGCATCCAGATCTTCAATGCACATGGAGTGGGCTGCAAGCGCCTGCTCGAGGTGGGCGATCGTATTTGCCGGACCGGCTTCAATCAGGACAGCGGTGCCCTGCTCATCGCGCACAAGGTATGCACCAATCGCGCCGGGCAGATCCATGTACAGGAGGTCGAGCGGGATGATGTGGACGGGCACGGATCACATTCCGAGATCAGGGCTTGCGCCCTTTGGTGATTTGCTGTCCGGAATTCATCCAGGCTTCCAATCCGCCCTTGAGTGTTCGAATGTCACGCAGGCCGTATTCCATGAGTGTTTTGCTCATGGCTTCCGCCAAGGGGTCGTTGTAGGTGTTCCCGTAGACAACAATGATGTTGTATCCCTTCAGCGATTCCCATTCCCCGGCAATGTTTCTGTACGGCACGCTGAGCGCGCCGGGAATGTGCCCGATCGCGTACCGTTCCGGCGTGCGCGGATCGAGAAACGCATTGGGCCGTGTTTCGGTGAAGAGTGAGGTTTCCGGAGTACTGATCGTCAGATCAGCTTCGTGAACACTCAGGAAGACCAGATCAGCATCGCTGTATTCCTTTGAGCAACCGCTGGCGAGCAGCAGGCAACCCATCAGCATGAGGTAGGCAACTCGGTTCATGGCGTGTTCTCCTGGTGGGCGGCTACAGTGTATGTGGCTCTGGGTACGTGGGCCACTTTCAGGAGCCATGCCATGCAACTCGCCACCATTCTGCTCTTGGCAATAGGCCAACTGCCCGGTCAATCCATTCCAGCTCCAGAGGTGGCACCAGACATCAAGATGCACGTCGAGGGCCCAGTCGCACATGAATCTGGAGTCTTCATGCTGGCGCAAGGGTATGAAAACCATCTGCTGTGCACCTTGGAGATCCCATCCGGCTTCCATGTCTACTGGAGCAACCCCGGAGCTAGCGGATCGGCTACGAACATTCAGGTGACCGCGCCTGCCAGTTGTACCGTTGGCGACACTCTGTATCCACGTCCGGAGGTCTTTCATGGCCCGGAGGGGGATACGTATGGGTACGAGGATCGGGTCACGTTTCTCGTGCCGATTACATCCCCCGCAATCGAGGTCTTTAACGTTGAGGTCAAGGCGAATTGGCTGGCGTGCCGCAAGGCGTGCTACATGGGCCGATCTTCACGTGAAATCAAGCTCAGTGTGGTTGGCCATGTAACACCTGCGTCGACACCTGCTTTGGAAATGGCGATGAAGTCACTCCCTTCACCACTTGGAGAACGAGTGGGTACCGAATCAGTACTGGAGCCGGATCGTCTGACCATTACTGGCCCGATCGGGAAGGATGAGGCCATCTCATTCATCCCAGGGCATGTTCTTGGAGTCGTTCTTGGGGACGCGCAGATTGAGCGGGATGAAACGCATTTCATACTCGTAGTGCCATACATGACCCAGCCCAGAGATGCACTCGGGGTCGAGCCCCGGATTCATGGCCTGTTGTGTTTTGGAACAGGCCGCATGGATCCATCGTTCGAGATTACAATGCCGCTTTCGCATTCAGCGGAGACCGAGCCAAACACAGATTGATTGGTCGAACAGGAGGACCACGCCATGAAATTCACACGAACACTCGCCTGCGCTATGTCGCTGGGCATGATGACCGCACTGTCGTTTGCCCAGACGACCCCCGCATCAGCACCGACTCCGGTCAAGACGACCACGCCACCAGCTTCCGAGGAGCAGACGACAGAAGAGGCGAAACCAAAGATCGCAACGATCGGAAAGGCTGCTCCCAACTTCGCGCTCAAGGACACCAAGGGCAAGAATCACCAACTTTCCGACTTTGCCGGAAAGTTCGTTGTGATCGAGTGGTTCAACCCCGGTTGCCCCTACTGCCGCGGCATCTATGCCGAGGGTGTTGTTGAGGATACGATCGAGAAGACGAAGCAGATCGATTCTGATGCCGTGTATCTCGCGATCAACTCGACGGCCAATCAGCCCAAGGAGTTCGTCATCACACAGAGCGACGAGTTCCTTGTAAAGCATGAAATGGAAGACATTCCGGTCCTTATGGATTACGACGGTGCCGTTGGAAAACTATACGGGGCGAAGACGACTCCACACATGTTCGTGATTGATCCCAAGGGTGTACTCATCTACGCGGGAGCGATTACCGACGACCGAAACTTCGACAAGGGTGACAAGACGAAGAACTACGTCGTCGATGCGGTACGAGCATCTGTCTCCGAAGGCGTGACTCCTCCGGCAGCAGTACGCCCATGGGGATGCGGCGTGAAGTATGCCGACGGCGGCGGAACACGCGGGCGCAAGGGTGGCGGACGCCGAGGCGGCGGGCGACCCTCATCTCCCTGACCTGGAGTTCATACGTATTCATGTGAACGGGGCCCGTCCATGCGGACGGGCCCCGTGTTCATTTTTGTTTTTGAACTGCGTTTAACTGAGATTCACCGGCATCAGCACGTAGGTGAATTCCTTGCCGCTTCGAAGCACGCCAGGCTTGTTGTCGGCTTTCAGTTCGAAGATGACTTGCTCTTCATCGATGACTTTCAACGCGTCCGACAAGTAGTTGGGGTTGAATCCGATTTCCAGATCATCACCGGAGTAGTCAGGGAGATCGAGGTGGACTTCCGCTTCACCCATTTCCGGAGCGTGGCTGGTCAAAATCAGGCTTTTGTTTTGGAAGCACATCCGCACGCTTCGTGACTCTTCATTGGTCAGCAGAGCGGCCTGCCTGACTGCAGCTCGAAGCGTATTGCAGTCGAAGACGACCTTCTTGTCCTGGTCCTTGGGGATGACGTCTTCAAATGGTGGGAATCTTCCCTCAACCAGACTGCTTGAAAGCGTGGCCTGTTCACTGCCGTCATCAACATGGACATGGATCTGGTGCTCATCCACGGCAAGCCGAACGGTCGCATCATCGCTGCGTAAGAGGCGGCGCATGATTCCCAGCGCTTTGCTTGGAACGATGCAGTTCGAATCTCCGTTGCCGGAGGCCGCAGTACCGCAGGCCATCGCCAGCCGGCGACCATCGGTTGCAATCATGCGGATATCAGTGCCTTTTCGATCAAGCAGTACGCCGTTTATTGCATACCTGGAATGTTCATCCGCAGCTGCAAACAGACTGCGTGAGATGAGACCAAGAAGTTCCTTGGCTTGAATTTCACAGTCAACTGACGTGTCATCAAAGGTCTTCACCGGCGGGGCTTCCGCGGGGTCGAATCCATACACCTTGAACTTTGATTCTCCAGATCGGATGAACAGCGCCTGCTTGTCGCTTTCAAGAGTGACGGTGGGATCCTGGCACTCCCTGACAATCTGGTTGAGCTTGTCCGCGGGGATGAGGGTTTCGCCCGGCTTGTCCACTTCAACCTGCTCAAGAACAAGTCGAAGTCCGACGTCTCCATCGGTGGCAGCGAGGACGAGTCGACCGTCTTCAGCGGTCAACTTGATGCAGGTCAAAACGGGGGTTGGGGTCCTGCTGGCGACAACGCCGCCGACGATACCCAGTGCTTCCGCCAAAGCCGATTGGTCACAGATCACCTTCATGCGTGTTCATCCCTTGCTTGAGGCCGCTTCATTCGCTCGCAGTGTACCACTCTGAGTGTGATTCCGGCCTTCTGGCTGTTGCCTGCGGCTGCCCCAGATGGGATACTTCTTCTCTGTCCCCGAGGATTGGAGTTTCCCATATCGAAGCGGTCTGCCTCTTGATTGAGGAGCAGATTTGAACGCATCGCCCGGGGAACTCGATGGAGTTCTTGGGGGAAAGAAGCCCGCTCCCCCCACCAGGACACCCTCCCCATGACATTTGAAGCAGCCGTGCATTCCAAGGCCATCCGGATCGATTCTTTGGCACTGAAGATGTGCGCCGAGGCGGGAAGTGGTCACCCGACGACCGCGACCAGTCTTGGGCAGATTGTCACCGTGCTCATGTATCACACGATGCGGTGGGTTCCGGAAGACCCAGGCTATCCCACATCCGATCGCCTGGTCCTTTCAGAAGGGCATGCGGTTCCCATCGTGTATGGCGCATTCATCGATCTTGGTGCTGCAGTTGGTTTGGATGACCACCTTCGCCCAGCGAATATGGATGACATCGGAGGATTCAGGAGCACGTCGTCACCCTTGGACGGTCACCCAAATCCTCAGGAGGGATTCCTTTTCTTCGACGCGGCCACCGGTTCTCTGGGACAGGGACTTTCCGCAGCTGCTGGCCTTGCTCAAGCAGCGCGATTGGATGATCTTGATCAGCGCATCTACTGCATCATCGGCGATGGCGAATCTCGTGAAGGCCAGGTTACTGAAGCACTGGATTACATCGTTGATCATCAACTCGACAATGTGCTCCCGATCTTCAACTGCAATGAATACGGGCAAGCCGGTTCTGTGAGCAATCAGCAATCGCCCGAGAAGATCGCGGCACGCCTGACCGCAGCCGGATACCACGTGGAAACCATCGATGGCCACGATCCCCTGCAGATCAAGGCGGCATTTGACCGTTTCACTGAAGGGGGCCAAGGGCCCATGGCCGTGGTGGCTCGAACAATCAAGGGCTGGGGCATGCCTTCAATGCAGGGAGATGGGTGGCACGGCAAGCCTGCAGCTGGAGAAGCACTCGACGTTGCGTTGGAAGAACTCAATGCCAGCGGAGCATCACTCATCGGCTCGCAGGAAGGCGGCGATCTGATGATCTATCCGCCAGCAATCGAATCACGCCCCGCCGGCAGCCTCCGCCCCGTCAGTTCATTCCCGGACGCACTGCGTTCGTTTGAGCTCGATGCGGTGCTTGCATCGGGACGGTTCGCAACTCGCAAGGCATACGGTGTTGCTCTTCGTGAGCTTGGCCACGCGAATACGGATGTTGTCGTACTTGATGCGGATGTATGCAATTCCACATTCGCCCAATGGTTCCGCGATGACCACGAACTTGCCAGTCGTTTCTCCGAGTGCAAGATCGCAGAGCAGAACATGATCAGTGCCGGGCTTGGCTTTGCCGCCGCAGGCAAGATTCCATTCTGCTCCACGTTCGCCAAGTTCCTGACTCGTGCCTACGACCAGATTGAAATGGCGATGAACTCCGGAGCAAACATCAAACTCGTCGGCTCCCATTCCGGCATCTCTCTCGCCGCCGATGGACCAAGCCAGATGTCGCTGCCCGACGTCGCCTGGTTCCGCAGTCTCGGCAGCATCAAGAACCACAAGGGGTCACCGGGATGCTGGACATTGCAGCCTGCCGATGCATACGCCGCATACGGCCTGACCATGGCGATGGCCGAGCACGATGGCATGTGCTACATGCGAACGCATCGACCCGATGTCGAGTTCCTGTACGACGAGCAGACGACATTCCGACTTGGTGGCATGGAAGTGTTGACGCAGGGTCGCGACCTTCTGATCGCCAGCGCAGGCTTCATGCTCCACGAGTGCAATAAATCACTTGATGCACTGGACAAGATGGGCATCGATGCGTCGCTCGTCGACCTGTACAGTCTTCCGTTCGATGAGGACGAGTTCCTCGATCTTGCAAACGAGAATGGTGGCATGGTGCTTGTCGTCGAGGACAACTACGGGGGCGGCCTGTTCTCCGCCGTAGCCGAAGCGTGTGCCCGATCTGGTGACGCATTCACCGTTGAGCAGTTGTGCGTCACACGGATTCCCAAGTCGGCCAAGAGTGAACGTGAGATTCTCGAGCAGTGTGGATTGCATCACGAGGCCATCACCTCCAGCGCCGCACGGATACTCGGCCTCGTCAACGCGTGAACTGACTGCAGGCTGCAGTCATGACCTCGTTCGGGCCGATGATCATCGGTGCTCCAGGATCAATGCGCCAAAGCGGATTTGAACTCCATGAATCGAAATGTTCTGCTTCTGATCTGCATCGCGGCCATTTCATGCTGCGTGGGGTGCACAGATTGGCTGCGTTCACCGGAGTACCGTCAGCCGTTGTCGACGGGACCATCCACGGTGGATCCCGCCGCGCAGGCGGACACGCTCGATCAAGCTGATGCTCTGGCCTCCTCTGGTGACTACGACGCAGCGCTCGTCTTGTTCCATGATGTGCTTGAGGATGATCCGACTTCTGCTCCGGCATACATTGGAATTGGAGATGTGCACCTGGAGCAGGGTGATTACCAGCAGGCGGAGCCCGCATTTGCTCGAGCTGCGAAACTGGAACCGCGCAATTTCAATGCTCAATATGGACATGCCGTTTCATTGCAGATGCTCGACCGGCTGGTGGAGGCGGTGCGTGCCTACCACCGGGCGTTGACGATCAAGCCCGATTCCCCTGAAGCAAATCTGAATCTTGCTACCACCTACTTGCAGATGGAGCAGTCGAATCACGCCATTGTCTTTGCGGAAAAAGCCGTGGAGGTGGATCCGAACAACGGTCCGGCATGGGTGAATCTTGGAGTGGCGTATGAACGCGTGGAGCGGTGGGGAGATGCCGCAGAAGCATACGTCGCCGCATCCGAGCGAATGGAGCCGACGCCGGAACTCATGACGAACCTGCTGAACATGCTGGTGCGGCAGAAGCGGTATCGGGAAGTGGTCAATGTCTGCGACACCATCCAGAAATTGCACGCAGATGCAGCATCGCTTGAACGCAAGGGATGGGCCTTGTTTCGGCTTGGTGACTATGAAGGTTCGACTCAGGCGTATCTGGAATCCATCGGCATCGACGACACGCTGTGGCGTGCGTACAACGGTCTCGGCGTGAACGCCCTGAACCGGTGGCTGTTGAGCAAAGAGGTTGATACGGAAGCTCGCCTCCAGGCGCTGGATGCGTTCCGCGCATCACTGCAGATCAATGCTGACCAGCAGAAGGTCATTGGCCTGATGTTGAAGTACAACCTCCAGCGGTAGACGCAGCCTTTCCCTTGGGCTCGTGGTACCCTTCCCCGATGCCTGACACCACACTGCTGGAAGTCTTCCCCGCTCCCACCGACACGCCGTTCGTGATTGAACATTGCAATGAGGAGTTCACCTCTGTCTGTCCTGTCACGGGGCACCCCGACTTTGGTGAGATTCTCGTGCGATTCGAACCTGGCAAGACGTGTGTCGAACTCAAGAGCCTCAAGCTGTATTTTCAATCGTTTCGCAACGAAGGGATCTACTACGAGGCGGTGACGAATCGAATTCGCGATGACCTGGTCGCCTGCATGCAGCCCCGCTGGCTGCAGATCATCACTGATTGGCGTGGCCGAGGCGGGATTCAGAGCCGAATTTATGCGGTGCATGGCGATGTACCGGATGCATGGGTGCGGGGATGAGCGAACCAAAACGAATTCTGCTGGCCACTTCGAATCCACATAAGCTCGAAGAGGTCGGGGCGATTCTTGTTCCACTTGGTTTCCAGGTTCTGGGGCTCGCTGATCTGGGCATGAATATTCCAGAGCCGGTTGAGGATGCAGAGACGTTCTCAGGCAATGCGCAGATCAAAGCGGTCGAGTATGCACGGGCTGCAGGCGAACGGTGCCTTGCCGATGATTCCGGACTGGTCGTTGATGCGCTTGATGGAGCACCCGGTGTGCATTCCGCCCGCTATGCGGGTTCTGGCGCTGATCGTGCGGGGCGTGACCAGGCCAACAACGCCAAGTTGCTTCAGGAGATCGCTTCGGTTCCGCCTGAGCAGCGTACGGCGCGTTTCGTGTGCGCGATGTGTCTGGCTGATCCGGATGGCACCGTCGTCGCGGAGACCGAAGGCGCATTCGAGGGCGTGATCACCACCCGGCCAGCTGGTTCCAACGGCTTTGGGTACGACCCCCTGCTCTACCTCCCTGAAGATGGATGCACCAGTGCGCAGCTGCCTCCGGAAGCGAAGAACGCCAGGTCCCACCGAGGTGCCGCGACCCGCGCAATGGCGGCTCGCCTTGCCGAGGCGTGAACCGGCTTCAGCATCTACTCAACCTCGAGTAATCGTCAGCATCGCAATTTCTGCTGGGCAGTTCATTCGCAGGGGAAAGAGTGCTCCTGCGCCAACGGTGACAAACAGTCGACTGTCGCCGTGTTTGTAGAGCCCTGCGCTGCGTCGATGGTTCATCGCGAGTGCGAGATTTGCATCTGGTTTGTTCTTGCGCGCGATCTGGCCGCCATGCGTATGGCCCGACAAGGTCAGCGGAATGCCTCGCTCCGCGGCATGTTCGAACCCCTTGGGATTGTGGGAAAGGAGGATGTCGATCGGGCCTTCGCGCAACGCCTGGTCGATTGACTTCCGGCAGTCAGCTGGGGTTCTTGACCAGTCCACTCCGCCTATCCGCATGGACGTGTCGCCGTGAACGATGCTTGCCTGCTCATTTCTCAGGACACGAATGCCGGCGGCCTCCGCCATTTCGGCGACGCGTTCGCCATCGTCGAGTTCATCATGGTTTCCAAGCACGAGAAAGTTGCCCATTGGTGGCTGCAGTGCAACGCACGCTTTGAAAAGTGGTCCCAACTCGGGGCAGATCAAATCGGCGACATCACCCGTATTGCACACGATGTCCGGCTGCTCATCGGCGATGAGGCGGATGATTTCAATCGCCCGTTCAATGGACATCAGATCGCCGACATGCAGGTCGCTGATATGCGCGATGCGCAACCCGTCAAGTTGGGTTGGCCAATTCGGCATGGTGATGTCGATGCGTCGGACGAGAACGCTTTCCGCAGAATGGCGATCAAGCAGACGTCCACCACTGAGGCGGTTCAATCCGCGGGTCACGAAGAAGTGACGCAGTTGCGCACGCCTGAACTTGGTTGATCGCTTCTTTCGGGATGAGTCCATGTTGTTCAGAACTCGATGGTGCCGCCGACGAAGAGTCCCTGCAGGCTTGGAGCAGCTTCCCAGCCATCCTTCTCTACGTGCTGCTCAAGCAGTCGGTAGCCGAAGAGGAACGCCACGTTGTCCAGGAAGTAGAACCTCATGTCCGCGCGGGCGTGATACATGACGCCCCCGTCATGTCCAAGAGTGCTGCCGGCACCTCCGGCGGCTCGAAATTCAATCTTCTTGAGCCATGGGACCCGATCCATCGTGTCCATGCGCAGGATGAGCTGAACGCCGCCGTACAGCGAAGCGAACTCGCCCTTCTCCTCCGATCGGGTCGTGCCGAAATCAAGTGTCTGCCGAATGTCGCTGTAGAGCACACCAAGATGGCCGCCCACCGTGAGGAACACCGGGATCTTTGTATTGGGTTCGCCGACGAGGTCAAGCGGGTTCCACTGCGCCTCGGCGGCGAGATTCATGTAATCGAATCGTGAACGGTAGGCTTCGCCGGCAGTGAATGCCGCATCATCCCAGACGCCGTTCTCGGCGAATCGCCCTGAGCCCGTTGTCCCGAAATCACTGCCCATGATC
>JAQWRC010000007.1 GCA_029243925.1 Phycisphaerales bacterium | reverse complement strand
ACAAACAAAATGGGCATGTCTGCGGCATTGAACTGCCCGCAGATCTTCCACAGTGTGCAAAACTTGAAGAGCCGATCTTCACCCCTGCCACAAAGGCAACCGAAGGACATGACGAAAACATCGACTTTGATACCGCCTGCGACATCGCAGGCCGCGAAGTCATGGAACGCCTACGGGACATTTCGCTTCGCATCTATGGATGGGGACGCGACTATGCTGCTGAACGCGGCATCATCCTTGCGGATACCAAGTTCGAATTCGGATGGGCCCTCGATGCGGACGGAAACAGAACAGATGAACTGATCCTGATCGATGAAATCCTGACGCCGGACAGTTCACGCTTCTGGCCTGCCGAAGACTATGCCGTCGGCAGAGACCAGGACAGTTTCGACAAGCAATATGTCCGCAACTATCTTCTGACACTCGTCGAGAGTGGCCAGTGGGACAAGACACCTCCCGGCCCTTCGATCCCTGAAGAAATCATCACGAATACACTTGCTCGCTATCGGGAGGCGGCAAAACGCCTCTTCGCCTGACACGCGAGATCATTCAACGGATGAACCAGCCGAATCAACTGTGTTGCGAAGCAGCATGGCAACGGTCATTGGCCCGACGCCGCCTGGCACGGGTGAAACCCATCCTGCAATCTGACTGACCGAATCGAAGTCAACATCGCCAACCGTTCGAGTCCGACCGGTCTCCGGATCTGGCACACGATTGATGCCCACGTCAACAACGATCGCGCCGGGCTTGATCATGTCACCGGTCAGCAATCCCGGCACACCGGCAGCAATCACCACAACGTCCGCCTCGCGAGTGAAGGATGCGAGATCCGGCGTGTGGACATTCGTAGACACGACCGTTGCCTCAGCCTGCATCAGCAGTACTGCAACAGGCTTGCCTACGATCCGCGAGGCGCCGACGCACACCACGGTCTTTCCCGCCAGTGCAATGTTGGTTGATTCAATCATCTGCATGGTGGCCAATGCAGTACACGGCACGAGACTTCGACGCCCATAGATGACGTTGCCGATGTTCGCCGGGTTGACACCTTCGACATCTTTGGAAACGTCGATCGACGATTGCACGAGATCGACGGAAATGCCATCCGGCAATGGAAGATGCACCATGATCGCGTGCACAGCATCGTCTTCATTGAGCGATGACACCATGTCCATCACCATTGATTCGGTGGAATCCTCGGGCAACTCATGAAGTTGATAATCAATGCCAAGCAGATCACAGGTTCGCCGCTGACTGGCGGCATATACGCTGCCGGCGGCATTTCCGGTGACAATCACTGCATCCAATCGCACGGCGACGTGCTCATCACGCATGGCCTGGACCCGCTGACCAAGATCCAGCCTGGCAGCGTCGGCCAGCGCTCGGCCATCAATGATGCGTGCTGTTTCGGCGGCGTCCATGCAGGAATGATAGCGGCCTCGGAGCCTGACGATCGAGCCCACGATCATCTACACTACACGTTCATGCCCAGCACCTTGAACCTGCTCGTAATGGACGTTGGCAACACTCGCACCCAGATCGGGCGAGTGCTGAATACTTCTATTGATGAAACAGCGGCCTTTGCAAACGAAGATACCGGCGGAATCGTGGATCGCATCGTTGAATGGTGGACGGGCCTGCCTCAGGACACCCCCAAAGCCGTACTCATGGCATCGGTCAATGATCCGATTGCCGATCCGCTGGCGTCAATGCTGCACGATCAACTGTCGGAAGAAATCTACCGTCTCGGCGACGACATCCCCGTCCCCGTCGCCGAGGATCTCGATCCAGAAACATTGACTGGCATCGATCGACTCCTGAATGCCGTTGCGGCATACGACGCGGCCCAACAGGCCTGCGTCATCGTGGATGCCGGATCTGCAATCACCGTGGATTTCATCGATGGCAAGGGAACATTCCATGGCGGCGCCATCGCTCCAGGAGCCCGCATGCAACTGCAGGCCCTCAGTGAG
>JAQWRC010000395.1 GCA_029243925.1 Phycisphaerales bacterium | reverse complement strand
TTTACGAACTTCCATTCGAGGACAACCAGTTTGAGCATGCGATTTGTCTGAATGTCTTCAATCATCTGGAGCATCCGGATCAGGCAATTGCCGAGATGGCCCGGGTCATCAAGCCTGGTTCCACATTGCTGTTCAACTACGCAAATCTCATGAGTTGGTACCTGCCAGCGGCAATGCGCATCAATGCACGCAGCACGGCCGTCGGCCAGGATGTGTACTCGTCATGGGAGCGTCCGGGAGTGATGGCACGGCATGCACGCACCGCCGGTCTTGATCTGGTTCGTCGTACCGGGCACGTTCATGTGCCTCGTGAACTGGAAAAATTCAAGCTCCTGCCGATTGTCCGGCTGCTCGACAAGGTCTCACGTGGCGGTCCACTTGCAGCCATGGCTGCGGTGCACTTCTGCCTGTATCGCAAGCGGTGATCACATGACCAGTACTTCTGATCAGGATCGACAGCATGATGCCATGGCAACGGCGCCGCCGGCTCGCCGATCTGCGTGGACCTTTCAACAGAAGATCATTCGTCTGCTGTGGGGCACGTTGGGTCGATTATGTTGGCAGGTGGCGTTGCTTCGTCCTGCACTGCTTCGTCTTTTTGGCGGCACGGTCGGCTCGCGGTGCAAATTGGCTCGACGCATAGAGATTGCCATTCCCTGGAACATTTCACTTGGTGACGACGTGGTGGTTCATGAGCGCGCGATTCTGTACTCACTTGGCTCCATCTCAATTGGTTCGGGAACGATCATCGATGTCCGTGCGCACCTGTGTGCTGGTTCACACGACATGCGCGACACGAGGTTCCCGCTGACTCGACCGCCAATCGTGGTGGGCAGCGAATGTCGAATCGGGGTGGACGCGTACCTTGCCCCCGACGTAACGCTTGGGAACAAGTGTGTGGTGCAGCATCGAGCAAGCGTATACAAGTCCTTTCCTGACGGTTCGGTCCTTGCAGGCAATCCGGCACGGCTGGTGGAGTCGAGCTCATGAGCGTAGTTCGCCGTCTTTTCTGGCGACACCTCGGTCGAGCACTTTTTCGGCTGAGCCCGCATCCCGCCTATGGGTTTCGGCGTCTGCTGCTTCGTATGGCCGGGATGCATTTTGGATCGAATGTACGGGTCCGTCGATCGGCTCAGATAAACCGACCGTGGAACTTGCGGGTGGGCTCACTCACAATGATCGGCGACGATGTGCTGGTTCGTGCCGAATCACCGATCACCATCGGGAGCCGGTGTGTCATCAGTCAGTTCTGCCTGCTGTTGACGGCAACGCATGATCGAGTCCCGTCGCCAATCGCCATTGGAGATGATTGCTGGGTTGCAACAGACTCCCTGCTGCTGCCTGGATCGGTGCTTGAGGATGGAGTGGTCGTCGGAGCAAGGTCGATGGTCGATGGGCGGCTTTCCGCCTGGCAGATCGCAACTGGTGAGCCAGCTGCTGAACGTGGGCCGCGAGTCCTTGCTGGTGATGCCTGAGGCAGCACGTTCTCGGACCTGCGGATCGGCGCGAACTTCAACCGTATCTGGCCGATAGAA
Organism: Phycisphaerales bacterium; assembly: GCA_029243925.1. Taxonomy (GTDB): domain Bacteria; phylum Planctomycetota; class Phycisphaerae; order Phycisphaerales; family SM1A02; genus SP202. The sequence continues at coordinate 2,242 of JAQWRC010000395.1, read as the reverse complement.
GGGGGCGAGTCAGGCTTGTCTTCAAGGAACCCCTCTTCGTGATCGATGTCCTCGTCATTACCAAGAATGAGGAACTCAACCTGCCACATTGCCTTCAGGCACTGGCGGGATGGACTCGTCATGTCTTTGTCGTCGACAGCGGCTCAACCGATCGCACCTGTGAACTTGCACGGGAACTCGGGGCAGAAGTCGTGCAGCATGCATGGGAGGGCTATGCGGCTCAGAAGAACTGGGCACTCGATACGTTGCCCTTCGAAGGCGAGTGGACCCTCATCATCGATGCCGATGAGGTTGTTACGCCGAAACTGCGTGATCAACTCGTCGCCATTGCCGAGCGTCCCACGGCAGAGGTGAAGGAAAATGGGTTCTACATCAACCGACTGTTCTACTTTCTCGGAAAGCCGATCCGACACTGCGGGTACTACCCCAGCTGGAACCTGCGTTTCTTCAAGCGCGGACGCGGCCGATACGAGGATCGTGCTGTGCATGAGCACCTGCTCGTCGACGAACCTGTCGGCTGGATCAAGACGCCGATGCTGCATGAAGATCACCGCGGGCTCGAGGACTACATCGCCAAACACAACCACTACTCGACGCTTGAGGCGAGGGCCATCGCCGATGATGATGGCGATCTCGATGCATCGTTGACAGGCAATGCGCTTGAGCGACGTCGATGGATCAAACGGCATGTGTATCGCCGGCTTCCCGCCAAGTGGCTGTTCCGCTTTCTGTACATGTATGTTGTTCGCCTTGGCGTGCTTGATGGACTGACCGGGTTCCGATTCTGCCTGTTCATTTCGTCCTATGAGTTGCATGTCGGTCTCAAACTGGCGGAACTTCGCCGGGAGCGTGCTGCATGACCACCGACGGCAACCGCCATGTCAGTCCGTATACGACGCGCGAGAAGATCGCGAGAGTGCTGTGGGCGATGACGCAGGCCACGTTGTTCCGCTTCAGTTTTCACAACTGCTACGGTTGGCGACGATTCTTGCTGCGCTGCTTCGGCGCCACCATTGGCCGATCGTGCGTCATACGAAGGACGGTTCGAGTCGAATGTCCCTGGAACCTCACCATGTCGGACAACGCATGTCTCGGCGATCGTGTCCATGCCTACTGCCTGGGGACGGTTGCGATTGGGCGACGAGTTTCGATATCACAGGATGCCGAACTGTGCGCCGGAAGCCATGATTACGCCAAGCAGGACATGCCACTGCTTCGTCCGCCCATCGTCATCGAGGACGACGTCTGGATTGCCGCGGGGGCATTCGTTGGTCCAGGAGTCACCGTCGGCGAAGGCGTCGTGCTCGGCGCTCGTGCCGTAGCCATGAAGGACCTCGAGTCCTGGTCGATCTACGTCGGCAATCCCGCCACACGTATCAGGGAACGACTCCGCCCGTCTTGAAATCGGTCCTGACACCGAATCGGTGTTGAGTGTGCGATCTCTTCCCGGATTGGTCCACGCATGGGCCCATGTCCGCAGTTCGCATAAACTGTCGTGCATACAGCCATGGAACTCCACCTGTACAACACGTTGACCCGTACTCAGGACACGTTCGTTCCGCTTGATCCGGCGGGCCGGCTGGTTCGATTCTATTCCTGCGGTCCGACGGTGTACGACTATTCGCACGTCGGAAACTTTCGTGCATTCCTCAATGCGGATGTCCTCCGGCGTACGCTCGAACTGCTCGGGTACGAAGTTCGCCACGTCATGAACATCACCGACGTGGGACACATGACCGATGATGCGAATCCGGATGGTGGCGGTGAAGACAAGATGGAACTGGCATCTCGGCGTCTTGTGGAAGCCAAGAAGTCCGGATCCCTCCCCGAAGGCGTTGACATCGACCCCAAGGACCCCTGGGCTATTGCGAACTTCTACGCCGACGCCTTCATCGAGGATGCCCGGCGTCTGGGCATGAAGGTGGTCGCCGACGCCGATGCCGAACCACGACTGCTGCCTCGCCCGACCCAGTACATCCAAGAGATGATCGAACTCATCGAACGGCTCATCGAATCGGATCATGCATATGTCGCTGATGACGGCGTCGTCTATTTCAGCGTCGACTCGTTTCCCGACTACGGCCAATTGTCGGGAAACACCCTCGACGCCCTTCGCAGCGGCGAAGGAGGTCGCGTGGACATGACCACGCAGGCGGTCAAGCGCAACCCAGCCGACTTCATGCTTTGGAAGCCCGATGAATCACACACGATGAAGTGGGACAGCCCATGGGGGGCGGGGTAT
>JAQWRC010000387.1 GCA_029243925.1 Phycisphaerales bacterium | reverse complement strand
GAACCTGAACCTGAACCTGAACCACTGCCTGCGTGACCACCGCCGCCCATCGGACCACCGCCGCCACCCATCGGACCGCCGCCGCCCATCGGACCGCCGCCACCCATCGGACCGCCGCCGCCGCCGCCCATCGGACCTCCGCCGCCCATCGGACCGCCGCCGCCCATCGGACCACCGCCACCTGGTCGTCCGGAGCCACCGCCACCTGGTCGACCTGAGCCGCCACGACCGCCAGAATCCTCGGGCTCGTCGGGCTCAATGACAGTTTCAATCAGCTGGGTCGGGTTGGTCGCGACCGTTTCAGTGAGAATTCGGTAAGGAACCTCAGCTCGATCCGCTTCTGGCTCAGCATGCTCTCGAAGCCATTTCGCAACCGTCTCATTGAGGAACTCAATGGGACGAGCATGCGTCAATTGCAAATCCATTCGCACGCGTATTCGTGGACGCCCTCCCGTTTCCGCCGGGCCGACATACTGGCCCGTCAGATTGCTGATCTCGACCAGCCGACGATCTGTCGGCGACAGATTCAATACCGCTTCCAGATCACTGCCCATCAGGACTGGCTGCGGATCCGCAGCAAGCACGCAGTGCGCGGCATCATCAAGCAACCAAGGCCAGACGGTCCGGTAGAGGAAGAGATCCTGCAAATGCGCCGCTTCACGGTTGACGACCGCTTTCTGCTTCGCCGTTTGATAATCCTTCTCCAGCACGTCGGCCCGACCGATGATCGATGTCACATTCGCCGGAGGAGATTGATCAATGGATGTTGAATCGATCAATGGGCGGTAGAACGTCACGCCACCGGTCACGATCGCCAGCGCGGCTGCCGCCACGAACCAGCGTGTCTTGCGATGCCACATCTGCTCACGCAGTACAGGAACCGGAGCAAGATTCGCATTGATCGGTGCGGCACCGATGCCCTGCAGCGCCAGGCCGTAAGCCGAAGCCATGTTGACGGCATGCTCGGCGAAGTCGGCCGCCTGACGGCCACTCACCGAGATCCGTCGATATTCGTCAAGCCGGCTGACGTTCACCTGCAGCTGCTGCCCGATGAACTTTCGAAGACCGGGGATCTTGAACGTGGAACCAAGGCCGACCATCGTTTCAAGTTTTGCATCACGATGCACGCTGGAGAAATACCCCAGCGAACGCTGGAGATCCTGCAGCAACTCACTGAACACGGGCCGCATGGCCTGCATGATCTGCTTGGTATACCGACTCGAAGATGCTTCGAGCTTGAGGCGCTCTGCCTTGGGGTACTTGAGTTTGAAGGACTCAGCGATCGCTTCGGTAAAGTGCGTGCCACCGATAGGGAAGGTCCGGATCCAGCATCGCCCCGCTTCGGCAATGATCACGTCAGTCGCATAGGTGCCGATGTCGATGTAGACGACTGGCTCCTGCCGCGTCGCAAGGCTGTGGTCGTAGGCCATTGCGTTGTAGACGGACACAGGACTGAGCGTCATGACTTCGGGGCTCATGCCCACTTCGCCATACAGCTCAAGTCGTTCCTGAATCTTCTCACGCGTGATGGCGAATATGCCCACTTCGACTTCGGGGGAATCCTCGGACACGAATGTCTGGTAATCCCACTCCACCTCTTCGATGGGGAATGGAATCTGCTGGACCGCCTCGAACTTGACGATGTCCGGCACCTTCTTCGGTTCAACTGGAGGAAGTTTTGCAAATCGGGCAAAGGAGCTGTGTCCAGGCACCGACATGACCAGGTGCTCGCCTTCCAGTTTCTTCTCACTGATGAACTGCCCAAGACTCAGGCGAACGACTTCACGCTGGTCCGTGTCCGGGCTGGAAAGCACCTTCTTATGAGGAACATAGGCGTAGTCGGTAACGCTGATGTCGTCTCCGTCGCGAGCAAGACGAATCGCCTTGATCGCGTACGCACCGATTTCTATGCCCCAGGCAGCTTGACTCTTGGCCATGTGTCGATCTGTCCTCTACTGCGAGTTCATCCGTACGCTACAACTGGAATCAAGACTGACTCACGTGAGCCACGCCTTGTACAGCCCCTCATAGAGGATCATACACGGGTGGCGGCGTTCTGGCGGGCCTGCAGGCCCTTTCGCACGCCCTTTCCAACGCTCTGCCC
>JAQWRC010000363.1 GCA_029243925.1 Phycisphaerales bacterium | reverse complement strand
CTCTCCATCTTCAAACTCATCAAAGATGTTCTGTGCATCGTAGGTGCCGTAGTAGTCGCCTACACCGGCATGATCTCGTCCAACAATGAAGTGCGTCACGCCATAGTTCTGACGAACCAGTGCATGCAATACCGCTTCGCGTGGTCCGGCGTATCGCATGGCAGCTGGCATGACTGTCAGCATCGTGCGATCGGCTACAAAGTAATGCTCAATGATCGTGTCATAGCATTTCATGCGAACATCGGCGGGGATGTCGCCGGGCTTCGTCTCGCCAACCAATGGATGAATGAGCAGGCCATCACAGATTTCCTGTGAGCACTTGCAGAGGTATTCATGGGCACGGTGGATTGGATTTCGTGTCTGGAATGCTGCAACGGTCTTCCATCCACGCTCAGCAAAGGCGGCACGAGTATCAGCCGGAGCAAGTCGATGTTCGGCAAACTGCTCACCAGGCTCATGCTCGGGCGTGACCGTAAGGACATGAATCGGACCGCCGACAAGCCAGTGGCCTTCTTCAAGGACCGCCTGAACACCAGGATGTGCTTCGTCCTCGGTGCGGAAGACGCTGGGAAGTTCGAGTGCCGTATCGTGCTCATAGAGTGATTTGATGTCGATGACGCCCATCAGGGTTCCATCGGAATGGACCATGGCGGCACGGCCACCCTCGGCGAGCGTTGCCTTGACTTCATCATCAACGGCAAGCGTGATCGGAATAGGCCAGGGAGTTCCATCAGCAGTGCGCATCGACGTACAGATTGATCTGAAGTCTTCAGGCCCTACAAATCCCTCCAAGGGACTGAATGCGCCAATAGCGATCATCTCGAGATCACATGCCTGCTTGTCGCTGAGAGTAATGGTTGGCAGAGACGCTGCTTCAGCCCGCAGGGCATCTGCTTCGGCACCATTGACCATACGGTTAACGAGGGTCCCACCATTCGGGGCGATCAGATCATGTGATGACATTGGAACAAGACTCCTGCTGGGGCTGTTTACTGCGAAAATCCGGGAAAACGACCGATAGTAGCGATCCATACACTCCGAATCAACCTACGACTTTATTAATGGCGATTCTGACTCCATGCGGCTCCTCCACATCATTTCATCACTTGATCCTGCTCAGGGAGGTCCTCCAGTCGTCGTTTCACGACTGGGAGCCGCCCAGCAAGCCCGAAGTCACAGCGTTTCCGTGCTTGGGTATGCACATGGAGATGCTCGGAGCAGAATCGAAACAATGTTCAGTGAGGTACCTCAAGCCAGCCCATGCCGAGTACACCTCATTGATCCAGGCTCAAAGGTGGAACAACTTCGTGCCCATCGCGCTCGACGATGGCTTCAGGAGCATCTCAATGAGTTTGATCTCCTCCACCTCCACGGAGTCTGGGATCCCATCCTGTCCGCTGCAGGCCATCTCGCGAAAAGCAACAACGTGCCATGGATCATTACGCCTCACGGCATGCTTGATCCATGGTGCATGAGTCAGGGATGGCTGAAGAAGCAACTGGCGATCCGGACCTGGGTGCGGCCACTCCTCCGCCAAGCATGTTTTATCCATGCACTCAACGCGGATGAATGCGATGGCATGCGATCACTCACAGGACGCACACCCATGGAAGTCGTACCCAATGGCGTCTTTCTCGAGGAACTTGCCGAACCTGAATCCAAAGATGCCTTCAGAAGCCAACACCCTGAACTCGGCGATGATCC
>JAQWRC010000345.1 GCA_029243925.1 Phycisphaerales bacterium | reverse complement strand
CACCGAAGTCGGCGAGACTCTTCGGCTGATATGCAAGGGCTTGAACTGATTCGGGTGATCCAGCCCGGCGGCCGCAACGACCTGAGCCAGCGCATCGAGTGTGTTGGCGTGGAAGTTGTAGACCCGCTCCGCCTTGTCCGGAACGACAAGTCCTCGTTGGCGTTTCGGGTCCTGGGTGGCGACGCCGACCGGGCACGTGTTGGTGTGGCAGCGCTGCGCCTGAATGCATCCGACTGCGAACATGAATCCGCGTGCCGAGTTGCACCAGTCCGCTCCGATCGCCATTCTAGAGGCGATGCCGAACGCAGTGACGATCTTTGCACTGCATCCGAGCTTGATGCGATCTCGAAGCCCGCACCCGACAAGCACATTGTGGGTAAACAAAAGCCCCTCGGTCAGTGGCGTACCCATGTGGTCGAGGAACTCGATTGGCCCGGCGCCTGTGCCGCCTTCGCCACCATCGACGACGATGAAGTCCGGATAGATCTCGGTTTCCATCATGGCCTTGCAAATACTCATGAACTCGCTGGGTCGACCGATGCAGAGCTTGAATCCAGCGGGCTTGCCCCCGGATTTTTCACGAAGCTGAGCGATGAAGTGCATAAGTTCTATCGGCGTTGAAAACGCCTTGTGGTATGCAGGAGAAATACAATCCTCACCCTCGGGGATTCCCCGGGTCTCTGCAATCTCCTTTGAGATCTTGGCTGCAGGAAGGACGCCTCCGTGCCCGGCCTTGGCGCCCTGCGACACCTTGATCTCAATCATCTTGACTTGATCTTCGACGGCCTGCTCCGCAAACCTCGCCGGATCGAAGTTCCCATCAGGAGTTCTGCAGCCGAAATAGCCACTGCCCAGTTCCCAGACGAGATCTCCGCCGTACTTGCGGTGGTACGGGCTGATACTGCCCTCGCCCGTATCGTGGAAGAAGCCGCCTTTCTTGGCGCCTTTGTTGAGTGCCATGATGGCGTGTCCACTCAGTGCGCCGAAGCTCATGGCGGAAATGTTGTAGATCGAAGCGGAATACGGTTTGGTGCATTCAGGTCCGCCGATGTTGACGCGAAACGGTTCAGTCGATTTTTCACTGGGTGCAATGGAATGATTCAGCCACTCGTATTCGGTGCTGTAGGCATCCAACTCGGTGCCGAACGGCTTGTCATCCAGCACACTCTTTGATCGTTCGTAGACAACAGTGCGTTCATTCCGGTTGAAGGGTCTGCCAGCCGTATCTGTTTCAACGAAGTACTGCATCATTTCCGGCCGAACGCTTTCGAAGATGAATCGAAGATGACCGATGATTGGATAGTTGCGGAGGATGCTGTGTTTCTTCTGAAGCTTGTCCCTGATGCCGATCAACAACAACGGCACGGAGCCGGCAAGCCCGACGTACCAGATGGGCTGTTTGAATACGATGCCCAGCGTGATGAAGACGATGTTTGAGAGCACAACGCCCCAGAACACGAGTACGGCGGCTAGATCCATGTGGAGCAACTCCTCTGCGATAGTCTGAGATCATCAAGTCGTGGAATCATGCTAACACGTTCCATGATGTTTAAAAGTCTTCAATTCGATTCACGGTTGTTTCATCGATGATGAATGGATTGCTGTTGCCTTGAAACTCTTCAATGATCGCAGCTCGTTTCCGCTCCATTGCATCAACCGG
>JAQWRC010000344.1 GCA_029243925.1 Phycisphaerales bacterium | reverse complement strand
GCACTATGGCCGACCAAGTAGCAACGAATATCACATGGCATGACGGAACTGTCACTCGTGATGAACGACAAGCTGTACTCAAGCAGAAGGGGTGCACCATCTGGTTCACCGGTCTGTCCGCCAGTGGCAAGAGCACTATTGCCGTCGCACTTGAGCAGGTCTTGCACCAGCGTGGCCACGTCGCATATCGCCTTGATGGTGACAATGTGCGAATGGGCCTCAACAAAAATCTTGGGTTCTCCGCCGAGGATCGTGCGGAAAACATCCGCCGCATCGGTGAAGTATGCAATCTCTTTGCAGACAGCCAGGTGATCACGCTTTCGAGTTTCATCAGCCCGTATCGTGGCGATCGTGATCTCGTGCGTGCATTGCACGACGAAAACGGCCTTGATTTCATCGAGTGCTATGTGGATTGTCCTTTGGATGTTGCGGAAGAGCGTGATCCCAAGGGTCTCTACAAGAAAGCACGTGCCGGCGAGATCAAGGGTTTCACCGGTATCGATGATCCATACGAAGCTCCCGAATCGGCTGAACTGCACATTCGTACAGACAAGTTGTCACTCGAAGAGTCCGTTCAGGCGGTACTTGATTGTCTCGCTGATCGCGGATTGCTCAGCATCGACTGAGTCGGCGACAGAACCATGAACTACGACACACGGGCGTCCGCTGCATGCGGACGCCCGTGTGTCGTAATGCGTTGAGGATTGTGTCAGCCGCCGCCGTAGACGACGATATCGTCGAACTCTTCGATGTCCTCGGGTTCGGCGGTCTGGTGACCATTGAAATCAAAGCCACCGGTCGGACTCAGCGGTCCATCCTGGTGCGACAGGAAAACGCCGTCGGGCCCTGGAGACCAGAGCACATACTTGCTGCGGGCCGTGCCGTAGAGCGGGTCGTTCGATCCGTCGTAAAAGGCGGGGTGAGCCACGATGGCGATCAGCCACCGGCGCTGCTCCTGGCCTGGCTCGCTTTCGTCGGCGACGGCATGGTCCGGCCCCGTCATTCGGCTGCCGATGATGGCGGAGTTGGCAAGTTCAGCTTGTCGTTGATTGATGCGATTCTCACCGAGTGCCTGGGCTTCGAAGTACAGCTTGAGACCACTGATTGTGAACTGGCCTGATTCAGCCGCGCCGCCAGGGCCAATGATTGTTTGTTCGACAAGCGGGCCACTCTTGCGCTGCTGCTGCAGGTAGATGATCGGATTGCCCCATGAATCGTAGACATCCGGAAGTTGGTTGTAGCCTTGTTCCTTAGCATCGGTTGCGTTCGGGTTCGAGGCCATGTTCCACCGACTGACCATTTCATTTGCCTTTGGTGAGAAGTACGGTGGATAGGGTTTCCCGTTGATGACCGGTCCTTCACTGATTCGTGAAAGGTCGACGGCAATCTGCCAGATTCGAGCATTGTTGTTTGGATCAGGCAGTTCAATTTCAACCGGCTGATTCGCATTGGTGAGGTAGGCCTCATAGGCCTGTGATGCAGGGCTGTTGCTGTCATCATCCGACGTTCGCACTCGGCATCCACCCATCAAGTGCAACATGGCGTTCTGAGTGGTCGTGAGTTTCGTGCCGTCACCAAGCACCCGCATGGGAACGACGCCTGGATAGCGTCCGTGTTCCATGGCGAAGGTATCGCAGGCCGCCGAGAAGGAGCTCATGGTTGCCGTCGTTCGGCTGCGGGTGGCGGTTTCGGTTGCGCTGCTGAGCGCGACAAGCAGAATGCCGGCAAGGACGGCAATGATGCTGATGACTACCAGCAGTTCAACAAGCGTGAATGCGCGTCGAGTGAGACTGTGGTTCGAATGTGATCGAGGCATTGGGGACTTCCAGATCGTGCGTGAACTGTACATCGTCGGACCTTCCGATCAATGTTGATTCAACCCGTTCCCGTTCCACATGTCCGCTGCCGCCCAAAGTCTACGCGAGAAGCAGGATTCGTCCAGTGGAACTCCATGAAATCCGACGCTGGAGTTCACTGTTCGCCAGTTACAGGCGTTCGCAGCACGGCATTGGAGAGAAACGTGCCGAGAAATCGGTCAATGAACGTGGATACGGCTGAGACGGTGGCATCATGGCCAGAGCCCCACATGCAGGCATGACCGATGCCGCCATCCTGATCCATCAGGATGCGGTAGTGGTCCTCCACAAGCAAAATGGTGGGAAGTCGCGGAGCATGGAAGGCTGAAGCCGCATTCTGTTCAGGGTCACCGATCACGATAGAGGGCTGGACGAGCAGATCACGGTCATTGAGATACCACAAGTCCGACAGGATAATCGGGTGCAGGTGGGCGTCTTGGAGCAGGCCGGCTGCGTCGTTGCACATCGCCTCCAGTACCGCTTGAGCCAGAGGTCGATCACTTATTTCGGCCCGCGGGCCGGCGCCAACGATGATGGGGATCATGCGGGCAGGATCGGGTGAGGTGCCAGGGGCAAATCCGCTGAAAGATGGGTGGTTCATGCTTCACAGATCGGCAAGACGCTGCGCCGTCTCCAATTCAATGAGCGCATCGACCATTGGCTGCAGCTCGCCCCCCAGAATCCGGTCGAGATTGAAGGATGCACCAAGGCGATGGTCCACGGCCAGATTTTCCTTCGTCCGGTAG
>JAQWRC010000343.1 GCA_029243925.1 Phycisphaerales bacterium | reverse complement strand
CATCAACATTCCCGCAGGCATGCTTGTTGCGGACAATCACTCATTGATGTGGCCGGTGTTGATCGCCGCCTACGTCGGCGTCATCTGCGGCGACGTGCTGTGGTTCATCGTCGTGTCCCGATGGGGCGCAAGGCTGCTGCATGTTCGTAGGTTCAAACGTATCCTGCACCCACGCCGTCTGTTGCAGGCCAAGTACCGTATTGATCGCCATGGTGCGTGGATCATCGTGCTGGCGAGGTTCATCCCGGCCAGTCGCACAACGACCATTACCGTTGCGGGGATGCTCCACCTCCCATTCTGGAAATTCTTCCTTGCGACGGTGAGTTGTGTGCTGATCACCGCGCCCGTGCAGGTCGGCGTGGGCTGGCTCATTGGTCGTGAATTGACCACACGTGGCACATTCGACCTGATTCAATGGTCGGTAGGGCTGTTTCTGCTTGCAGCTGTGCTTGTGGCGGTCATCTGGCTCTGGCGTCGTCAGAGGCGACATGGTGGCCATCCGCCCCGTGCGCGTGTGGCCTGGTTGAAGCAGTTTCGCCGCTCGAGCTCAAACTCAAAGCGATAGACGCCGCCCGCACGTATAATCTCGCCGCTCCGGTACGGGGACGTGCTTCAGTCGAGGCACGCGTCGTCCGCAGGAGATTCCTTTCATGCGATCCGTGGTCACCGGTCAGATTGGCATTGACAAGAAGCCCTATCTCGAAGCGGTCGCTGCGCTGGGAGGTCAGCGTGGCAAGGATGTAGACCTCTTCCACGTCGGCAACATGATGTACGCCGAAGGACCGGATATCCGGCCCGGGCGAATTCTCGATCTGCCACTGAGTCGTCTTTCCTCCCTGCGACGTGCCGCTTTCAAAGACATCATTTCATCCACGATGCCGGCCGAAGAGCATCCCGATGTGATCGTCAATACGCACGCCACGTTTCGCTGGCGCCACGGGTTGTTCAGTGCATTCGACTTCGACCAGTTGAGTGCGCTCAAGCCTGAGATGTTCGTCTGCCTGCTGGACAATGTCGAAGTCGTCCACAATCGACTGCACGCTGAACATGACATCGATGCGACACTCAAGGACTGCATGGTCTGGCGAGAGGAGGAGATCATCGTCACCGAGCTGCTTGCTAATGCAATGGGCTGTGGCGATGAGTTCTACATCCTCAGTCGCGGTCGTCATCAAAGCACGGTCGAGACGGCGCTTCGCCTGCTGACCCGTCCCGAGTTGCGCAAGGTCTACCCGAGTTTTCCGATGAGCCATGTCATGGACATGCCCGATGTCCTGGCCGAGATCGAACATTTCCGCGCGGAGCTGGCGAAGCATTTCGTCACCTTCGACCCCGCCGATGTGGACGAGAAGCTTCTGCTGGACAATGGACTGGCCGCGGCCAGTGAAGGCAAGGACTGGATCGAGGTCGAGCCCCACGCATTCGGCGGCCGGAGTGACGGAGAGCCCATCAAGGTGAGCGTCCGGGAGATCCTCGACATTGCCGGTGACGTCGATGGCCAGATCTACATGCGTGATTTCAAACTGATCGACCAGTCTGACATGATCGTCTCGCTCGTTCCTGAACTTGCCGGCGGCATCCCAGGTTTGTCCAGTGGCGTCGAGCGCGAACTCCACCATGCCTTTGAGCACACCAAGGAAGTCTACGTGGTCTGGAAGCCGAAGAAGAACCCGTCGCCGTTCATTACTGAAACAGCGACCAAGATCTTCTCAAGCGTTGACGAAGCGCTCGCCTTCTTCGAATCCGAAGGCATGTTTCACCCCGGCGATCTGTTCGGCCACTGAGTCCGGGCACTGGACAGGTGGCGCACATCATGCCGCGTTACAAACTCACCATCGCCTACGACGGCACTGCATTCCACGGTTGGCAGAAGCAGCATCCGCCGGACGCGAAGCCACTTCGCACTGTCCAGGGTGAAGTCGAAAAGGCAGTCATGGAATCAGTGCGTGAGAAGGTGCATGTGCTCGGAGCCTCGCGGACCGATGCAGGCGTGCATGCGCGTGGCCAGGTTGCTGCGTTCAACTGCGAGCAGGTGATGGAGCCGGAACGACTGATCGAAGCGATCACGACTCGGCTTCCGGATGACGTCCAGGTGCTCGAAGGAGCGGTTGTGCCTGAGACCTTTGACCCGATTCAGGATTGCACCAGCAAGGGATACAGGTACCAGCTTGCTTGGGGTCGAAGGCGCGCGACGTCACGTCCACTCTTCGATCGCCACTACACCGCGTGGACACACTATGCCCTGGACATCGATTCGATGCGTGCGGCAGCCGCTCACTTCGTAGGCGAACATGATTTTGCGAGCTTGACGCGATTGAACCATGGCCGTGAGTCGACGGTGCGAACCATTCACGACTGCACCGTGACGGCATTGGAGGACGATCGCCTGCATGTTGATGTCAGTGGTGATGGCTTTCTCTACAACATGGTCCGGATTCTGGTCGGGACGCTGATTGAGGTGGGCCGAGGACGGCTTGCCGCAGAGTCCATGCCGGCGTTGCTTGAGGCTCGCGACCGTGGTCACGGCAGCGTGACCATGCCCCCCGAAGGACTGTGTCTCATGTGGGTACAGTACGGAGCATAGGAAGCCTGGGAGTGGGTGCCATGTTGCGTGCAGTTCAGTTCATCCTTGCAGTGGTCGTGCTTGCATCGGCAGCACCGGTGCGTGGCGATTGGGCGGAACTGCAGCGTGCGAACATCGAGCACTATCTTGGTGAGCTGCCTCTGCCGGATCCTGAAAACTCGGATGCGCTCCTTGTGCAGGACACGATGCAGATGCTTGGTTCACTGGCGACAGCACTGCTTGTTCGTGGGCAGCGTGCCGGTTCCTCTGGGGGTACGGCGCTCATCGCCGGCTCGACGATCGTGGATGGGATGCCGGCGATCAGGGAATCTCTGGTTCTGCTTCTGGTGCCATCGGGTGATCAGGTTGCCCGGCAATCGGCTCGCGACTCCTTGGCACGATTCGACCGCGCAGCACGACTGCAACTGTCATCCTTGGCCATGCCAGACGACGGCGAACTGGAAGTAAAGCTTGAATCGATCTTCATGCCGTTGCGCGATGCGATCGGCCACCTTGAAATGAAGTCTCCGCCTTCCGGATGGTGGATGGGATCCATCGCGCCTGAATCTGATACTGATGCCGTCGTCGAGCTTGATGTGATCATCGAATCAGCCGACTGGCTCGCGCCGAGTCAGCGAACGCTGATTCGTACGCAGTTGGACGAAGCTCGTTCCATCCTGTCGCCCATTGAGTTGCAGCAGCGTGTCCGTCCTCTTGTTCGCATGACCGGCGCCATCGCCGAGGTTCGTGAACAGCCTGGCGGCAGGATATTCGCCAAGCGGCGGGCAGCGATGTTCATGGAAGCCATCGAATCCAGCCCGGGCGTGCTGCCATCAGCTGCATCGGCAACGGAACTTGCACGTGCCATTGAACGATCACTGGCCTACCAGCGTCATGAAATGGGTGATCTTCCCCACGCCCTGCGAACCTTGCACGTGCGGCTCTCTGAGCTGTATGAACTCGCTGAGCGAAAATTATTCGAGCAGTCTCAGCAGATACTCGCTTCCACGGCGCCGCGTGCTGACCCATCTCTGGTTGCCGCCATTGTTGATCAGCGTGATGGGCTCGATGCCTTGGAACTTCTGGGGCATGTGTCGAATCAGGTCGATCTGGTTCGGTCGATCCACCCTGGTTCTGCAGATGGCGTCATGCGCCAGCAGCGGAAGATGGCGAGAGACTTGTTGTCACCCCAGCATCGTGAAGATGCGATGCGTGCGATGCGAGCCATGTCATGGCAGACGAATGCATTCGGTGTTCTGCCACTGGAGTCACGCATTGCCGAGGGTGATCCGATGATCCGCGACCTGCTGGCCGATCGCACCGTAGAGTTGGGCGCTCGCATCGGATCATTGCGAAGGATGTGGGTGGAGGAATGGGGTCGAGGCGACATCCTCGGTGATGGCTCGATTGGGCTGGCACTGATTCATGGCCTGCTGTCGCTTGCGG
>JAQWRC010000328.1 GCA_029243925.1 Phycisphaerales bacterium | reverse complement strand
GTGCAGGAGGTCGTTGTCGACGTGACGACACGAGCTGCCCCATGGCTGGCTGACATCAATCGGACGCTGGCGAATCTGATGCTTGCTTCTCAGCAGCTCAATCAGTTGCTGACCGAGGTCAAAGCCAGCCCATGGCGATTGCTCTATCGACCGACCGATGCCCAGATGGGCCAGGAACTGATCTATGAAGCCTCTCGCAACTTCGTCTTCGGAGCGGCGGATCTGAAATCTGCCGCCGAAGCAGTGCAGCGCGTCATCGATGCACATGGCGGAGCCTTGGCACCGGATGATCCGCAAATGGAGCGGTTGCGTGCGAATCTTCTGGACAGCGCCAACCGGTACCAGCGTGCGCAGGACCAGTTGATGGAGGTATTGCGTGGCGAGGGCGATCAGTCACCGTGAATGGGCCGCATCTGGTGACGGATCCTGCGGATGTACGTCTCGAGGTCTTTCGCGACGTCCGTGATCGTGATCTGCGAGGTCGTGACGGCATCTTCATGGCCGAGTCCGAGCTTGTGCTGCAGCGGCTGCTGTCTACCCCGGAACGACTTCATTCGATTCTGCTGTCGCCCAATAAGTTCGAGCGGTTTGCGGATCGACTGAAGTGCCTGCCCGACTCAGTGCCCGTATATACGGCTGAGATCGAAATTATGGGGGCCATTTCAGGGTTCCACATCCACCGAGGCGTGCTGGCGGCCGGGCTTCGGCCAACGGCCGAGGCGATGCACCCCGAGCAGGCATTGGGGCATCTGCGCGGCGAGGGTCCATGCACGCTGCTTGTCGCCGAAGGGGTGACGAACGTCGACAACATCGGAGCGTTCTTTCGCAATGCTTCGGCCTTCGGTGTGGATGGCCTGCTCTTTGATGCCACGTGCTGTGATCCGCTGTATCGCAAAGCAGTTCGGGTTTCGATGGGGCATGTCTTGTCCGTTCCGTGGGGCATGGCGTCCGAGGGTGATTGGCTTGAAACCCTGCAGTCATTGCGAGATGACTGGGGCATGACGTTGATCGCTGCCGAGTCGGGTTGCGATTCCATTCCGCTGTGGGAGTTGAAGTGGCCGGAGCGATGCGCGATCGTCGTAGGCGCAGAAGGACCGGGCCTGCCTGAGTTGACACGTGCAGCGTGTGATGTGGTCGTCGAGATTCCAATGCACTCCGACGTTCCGTCCGTGAACGTGGCGCTTGCGTCGGGAATCTGCCTCTATGAACGAATCCGTAGCTTGAACGGTCAGTGAGCCGTGGCGATCGTGGGGGCCTCGAGGGAAAGGGGTCGAGTCACGACGCAAGGCACGCCACCGATGACTTCGCCGCTTTCACTGTCGACCCGCTGAATCTGGGCGCCAAGTGCGTTCAACTGTTCTTCCAGTCGGAAGTAGCCGCGGTCGACGTGGTAGACACGGCTGACGATGGTTTCGCCGCGTGCCGCGATTCCAGCCAGGATAAGGCTTGCCGAGCCACGCAGGTCGCTGGCCATCACCGGGGCGCCGATCAGTTCGGGGACGCCTTGAACCACGACGGTGGGGCCCTGGCGAACCAGTTTGGCACCCATGCGGTTGAGCTCCGGGACATGCATGAAGCGATCCGGATAGATCTTCTCCGTGACAATGCTGTTTCCTCGGGCGAGGCAGAGCAGGGCCATCAGTTGGGCCTGCAGATCGGTCGGGAACCCCGGGTAGGGTTGGGTGGTGAACAGCACTGGGTTGAATGCGCCTTCTGCGGCGACGCGAACGGTGCACCGATCGCAGGGTTCGTTCGGGTCGACTCGCTCGACGGTCACGCCGATTTCCTGCAGCAGGTGAGTCAGGGCGAGCAGATGATCCCAAGGGAAGTCAAGGAGTTGAACGTCACCCTTGCTGAGCGCGGCGCCGATGGCGAGTGTGCCGGCGACAATTCGGTCAGGAAGCACATGATGCTCCGTGCTGTGCAACTCATCCACGCCCTTGATGGTGACGCGTGGTGTGCCAGCTCCTGAAATACACGCGCCCATCGCATTCAGCAGACGAGCGAGGTCTGCGATTTCAGGTTCGCATGCAGCGGATTCAATGATGGTGACGCCTTCGGCCAGAACGGCCGCGGACATGATGTTTGCCGTGCCAAGTACGGTTGAACCAAAGGGGCCGCCGAGGAAGATGGTCGTCCCCTTCAATCGTTTGGCGCGGGCGATGATGTCGCCGCCTTCCAAGGTGATGTCTGCGCCCATTGCTTCCAGTCCACGGAGGTGGAGATCGACTGGGCGGTCACCAATGGCGCATCCCCCAGGCATTGAGATTCTCGCCTCGCCACGTCGGGCGAGCATGGGACCGAGGGTGCAGATGCTGGCTCGCATCGTCTTGACGATGTCATAGCGGGCATGCAGGCGTGATTCGTCCACAACGGACAGTTTCATATCCCGGTCCTGTCGTTCGACCTGAACGCCCAGTTCGCCGAGCAGATTGACCATATTGTTGACGTCGGCCAGGGGAGGGACCCCATGGAGGAGGACCGGCTCCGGACTCAGGAGGGAGGCCGCCATGAGCGGCAATGCTGCGTTTTTGGACCCATCTACGGCCAGTTGGCCGGTAAGTGGTGTTCCACCCTGAATACGGAAAGCTTGCATATCCGGTCGGCGTCCCTGCACAAGCGGCGGTGGGGGGAACCTCCAATGTTCCCGTTGGGTGGATCCTACCACGGATGACGTCGCCCGCGGTATTTGATCGCCTTCTATACTGTCGCCGTGACGGACCCAATCGCTCCAGAACTTGGTGAAGTGCAGATGCACGTCGTCAAACCAAAGGCCCCGGTCATTGGCCGAGTGGTCTCGTCTGCAAGTTGCATGAGTGGTCGATCGGCCAGTTTTGTGCGGCATGTCTCCATTGACGTGTCCGGGACGCCCTTGGCGGGCTCATTCCGGTCCGGGCAGGCATTCGGTGTCATCGCTCCGGGTGAGAATGAGCGGGGCAAACCCCACGCCGTCCGCCTCTACTCGCTGGCCTGCCCTACCCAGGGTGAAGATGGGGATGGAAATGTCGTCTCGACGACGGTCAAGCGAGTGGTCGATGAATATACGCCCCAGAAGGATGGCGATGACCAGGGTGCCCATCACCTGTTTCTCGGCGTCTGCAGCAACTACCTCTGTGATCTGAAGGTGGGCGATGAGGTCCTGGTATCCGGTCCAGCTGGAAAGCGATTTCTCCTTCCAGAGCGACCAGCGGATCACGATTACGTCTTCATCGCCACCGGGACTGGCATTGCGCCTTTCTACGGGATGGTTCGCGAGTTGCTTCAGAGCCCTGCGGGACCCAGCCCCAGTCGAATTCATCTGGTCATGGGCACGCCCTACACGACGGATCTTCTGTACGACGAGTTCTTCCGTGAGCTGGCCGATACGTACGATCAGTTTCAGTACCACCCGGTCATCAGTCGCTCGGATATTCGACGTGAATATGTCGATCGATACATCGATCGCTGCATGGACGAGACGTTTCGGAGCATGTTCGCCGATCCGCGCACGCTCATGTACATGTGCGGTCTTGAGGGCATGGAGTCGGGGATGTACCGAATGCTTGCCCGGCACGGTCTTGCCGATGGATTCGTCGAGGTCAAGGAGCCGCTGACCCTGGAGGGGTACGCGGACTGGGATCCGAAGCTGATGAAGCGGCACGTGAAGGCCGGCCCTCGCAGCCTCGTCGAAGTCTATTGAATCGGTCGCATGCCGCGCCACCATGGCTGCTCAGTCTTCCGACGGTGGATCTTCATCATCCGTTGGCGGAGATCCATATCCCTGCTGTTCGAGCAGGGACCAGGTCAGCCAGCCCAGCGCGAGCATTCCTGCGGTAGCGAGCAATGTCCAGAACATGGGCGTCGATCCTAGGGATTCGATGATGACTCAGCGTTTTCTGCCGTAGATCAGCAGGGTCGAGGCAAGGGGGGGAGGCATCAGTCGGTGTGCAATGACACCGAGCCGATAGGCGATCTTCGAAAAATGCAGATAGGACGGTTCAGCTTCGTGTCTGATGACGACCACATCGAAACCAGCTCGTTCCATGCTTCTGATCACGGCACGCTTCGTATTGCAGCGATAGAAGGTGGGGAAGACGTCCTCGGTCTCTCGGTTGTTCTGGACCTTTGACGTGATCCGGCCATGGAATCGATTTGGGATGAGCGAGGCCATGATCGAGATGTAACTGCGTTTGTTGGGGGTTGCGTGGCAGATGTAGCCGCCGGGTTTCATGACACGACTGCATTCGGAGAAAAACGCGTCCGGATGTTCGACATGCTCGAGGACGTAGCTGCTTACGGCCAGATCGATCGAGTCATTCTCGATCGGCCAGTGGTCGTGTTCCCTGATCAGTTGGAAGTCGTCAAGCGTTGGATTGTCTTCTGCTTCCGGATCAATGTCGATGCCGGTGACGTGTCGAGTCCGTCCTTTGAAGTTGCGAAGTTCATTTCGCCATGGCGCCTGTGCGTCGTCAAGAAAGGCTCCGCGCCCGCACCCGATGTCGAGTACATGCGATTCAGGAGTCAGCAGCGCATTGACTCGTGCATAAAATGCGACATTGCCATCGCAACGGCTGTATCCACCGTAGGCGAGTTCCGGGTAGGAACGCAGCGATGTTGCGTGTGTCACTGTCATGACGGAATCCGAGTATATGACATTGATCGTCTTTTCATTTCACATCCGCTGCTGGCCAGCGATGCCGCTTGGTCAGGGCTACGAGAAGCAGAATTGAGAGACTGATGAGGCCGGCGGTGATCATCAGTGCGGACCGGAAATCGTCAGAATCAGGTGCGGTCTCCGGCTCGGCAAAGAAGTCAACCGTGACTCCGAACAGCCAGACGAACAGCCCGGCGAGCATCATGCCGGTGAAATTGACGAAGGCGATGGCCGAGCCATTGGTGTGGGGAGGCGCAAAGTCGGTGGCCAGTGGGTACCCGAGGACATAGGTCGATACCAGCAGGCCAAGCAGGCACAGCACAATGGCGGTCATGGTTTCGCCGGCAGGCAGCAGGGCAAGCACGAACATCAGCGTTGTGGTTGCGGCGGCGCCAATCAGAAGCAGTGGCTTGCGCCGGCCGAGTTGGTCAGCCAGCCAGCCAGCAATTGGACTGCCCAGTGTGACGCCAAGGTAGAACCAGGCCCAGAGGTGGCTGGCATCATGATGTGGGATATCGAGTGTTTCACTACTGAAGCGCGGTCCCCAGTTGGCGGCCAGAGGCATCGGAAGGTAGATCAACGCGCAGCCGATGCTGATCAGCCATACGGCGGGGCGTGAGCACACCACGACCAGACCTTGAAATGCATCCCTGATGCTTGAGGAATGATCGATGCCGACACGATCGAGGTACCAGGCCGGCCGGTTCGGGATGATCAGGAATGCAGCAAGTGCGATGCCCATGCCGCCCATGGCCAGCAGCAGCATGGCGTTTCGCCACTGAGGGGGCGAACCGAGAAGATCCGGAATGAACCAGTCGCCCAGAACGCCGCTGGCAAAGCCGACTCCAGCAGTGAGTCCGGTCAAGAGCGCAACACGGCTTGGTGTGAACCAGACCATGGCGACATAGACGGCTCCAATGAAGGCGACGGATGAACCGGTGCCGATGATGAAGCGGCTGGCGCCAAGTTCCACCGCGGTATCCGCCATCGACATGAGG
>JAQWRC010000313.1 GCA_029243925.1 Phycisphaerales bacterium | reverse complement strand
TGCATTCCGTTTCCGTAATGACGGAGCAGTCCGTGCCGACGCAGCAGGCCCCGGTAGGGTCGCCCGAACCCTGGCATGGCTCACTGTTCGCGTCGCAGTCGCCGCCATCGCAGTCGAATTCCGGGCAGTTGAAGTAGATGGCCACACCGTTGTAGTCGTAAGTGCCATCGTCGCAATACGTATCAGCGATCCATTCCTCTGGAGCGCAGTTTCCGAAGCAATCCTCGATTTCGCCCAGCGGACAGCCGCCTGGTGGTTCGCTGCCGAGGCAGGCGATATCGCGAGCCTGCACGAATCCCGCGATGTCGATGCGTGAGCCGTAGTTCTCGCATGAGCTACTGCAATGGGTCACGACGCCGACGATTTCGCCGTTGGCGATCAGGGATGAACCGGAGTTTCCGAAGGTCACGTCGATGTCATAGGAGATGGCGGACCCGTCAACCGTTGTAATCGGGCCGCTGTGTCCCTGCTGGGTCTGGGATCGGTTCGGCTGACCGGAGTCAATCCCGTAGCCGTTCATGCTCATGGTTCCGGATGTTGGAACCGTCGAAGCCAGTGGGATGAAGGTGTTGTAGACGTCGTATGGAATCTGGTTGTTGGCATTCGTGCCAATCCTCAATGCGCCATAGTCGCCACCAACACCCACGTTCAGGCCCGACTCGGAGAGCACGGGGAACTGATCGTTTGGACCCGGGTTGACGGTCGAGCCGTCTGAATTCGAATCCGGAACGTTGAACTGGACGACGGCATTGCTCTCGCCCAGACAGTGTCCGGCGGTAACCATGCAGCTTTGTTCGTTGTAGAGCGTCGCACTACAGCCCACCGGCATGAGTCGTGCGAAGTTGTTGTTGCTTGATGGGGCGCGGTCGTCTGGTCCGCAGATGCCGCAATTGCCTTCGCCACGATCCGCTCTGCCGGTCTCGTAGGCATATCGCTGTATCGCGATTTCGTTGTCAATCGAGAAAGGTGCCGCCACCAGTTCGATCCTCACGGCATCACCGTTGAAGTAGGCGGTGGTGTTGCCCCAGGTGGCGAGCTTGTCTGAATCAAGTTCCTGAACAGCGCCATCAAGGAGAGAGGTGACTCTGATGAAGCTGCCTTCTTCGAGAAAGGTTTCACCGAAGTAGAGCCGCATCCATGCCGCATTGTTGCCCCGAATGGTGTCCTGCCAGACGACCTTTGGCTTCGATGACATGTTGATGCTTCGGCCACTGAATATCGCGAAATCACGATACTCACCAGTGGGGTACTCGAGGGTCGTGCCCTCCAGTGCGGGGGCTTTCTGGCCGAGTGCCGGAACAATGTTCTGGGCAATGGCTGAAGAAGCCAGGATGGTCGTGGCCATACCGAGTACGGCCAACGCCTTGCGGGGGGTATACAGGTGCATTCTCTCTCTCCTGTTGCACGTTCAAATTGTTATGAACAGAAGACTAATGGGCATTTGACCGCCAAAGAGACTTCTGCACTGATAATGACTCTATCAATAGACTCCGCAAGTACAACATCTCATGTTCCTCGAAAGAGCATTTGACGTTGCAATAACACCACATGGGCCCCGATGAGGGGGATATGAGTGCCGCGAAGCCTGTTGAGAGGACCTTGGTAAGGGGGTTCCGGAGCGGTTGAGGCGGTCAACTGCAGGGGCCGAAGGCCGAGATCAGTTGAAG
>JAQWRC010000304.1 GCA_029243925.1 Phycisphaerales bacterium | reverse complement strand
GACACGGGCAGTTTCTATTCAGCGCTCGACGCTGAATCCAATGCCAAGGAAGGTGAGAGCTATCTCTGGACTCCGGAGCAGATGCGATCAGTCCTTGAAGCAGCTGGCCTGTCCGACGAGGTTGCATTTGCGATGGAGGTCTATGGACTTGATCTCGGAGTGAATTTCGAAGATCCACATCATCCAGGTGAAATGAACAATGTGATCTTCCTGCCGGAGAAACCAGATGAGACAGCGCAGCGGCTCGGCTTGACCATGCGTGAACTGGAAACGAAGTTCACGCTCATCAATACGGCGTTGCGTGCTGCTCGAGACCAACGCGACCAGCCAGGTCTGGACCAAAAAGTCATCGCGGGATGGAATGGCCTGATGATCGGCGGCATGGCCGATGGAGGGCGCGTATTGAAAAATCCAAGCTATGTCGCGGCCGCTGATGCTGCGGCCGACGATCTCATGTCGGCGATGTGGAGCAGCAACACGGGCTTGACACGCACCCGCCGGGATGGCGCGGGAAAGATCCCCGCGTTTCTTGAGGACTACGCGTACATGATCCGTGGCCTGCTTCGGCTTGAGCGTGCCAGTGGGAATTCGATGCGCCTAGATCAGGCCGCAGCGCTGGCCAAGCAGGCGAAAGAACGTTTCTGGGACGAGCAGTCAGGCGGTTGGTACGAAACACGTGCTGGTCAGGATGACCTTCTTGTCCGCGGCCGTTCTTTTTACGATGGGGCGATGCCGAGTGCCAATGCGGTCATGATCAACAACATGATCGAGTTGTACCGACGAACAGGCAAGAAGTCATATGGCGAAGATGCCGTTGCGGGATTGAACTCCGTCAGTGCGGACATCAAGGAAGCGCCACGCGGCGTCGTACATTCAGTGCAGGCGCTGCATCGGATCGATTCCAAGCACCCGGAATTGCTCGGCACAGCTGTTGCTGGGGCGAAGAAGGCTCCCGGTGCGCACGTAGCCTTCTCCGCGGATGTACGTCAGGTGAGGCTTGGCGTAGGAGAATCGGCGACCGTTACATTGACCCTCATCATCGATGAGGGGTGGCATGTGAATGCCAACCAACAAATGGATGAGTACACGCTGCCATTGGAGATTCTCAGTTTGAGCGATGGTCTGCATGTGCAGCCGCAGTACCCAGCCGGGCATCCCTTTACGAGTCCGGACGGGCAGGTCAACGTCTACGAGGGCACGGTCCAGATTCCCATTACCCTGACTCGTACGGGCCCAATTGGCCGTAGTGGCCGAATGACGGTGACTTGGCAGTCATGCAATGATCGGACCTGTCTGATGCCGAAGACGGAAGCGGTCCCCATCAAGGTGCTGCCGCCGCGGGGCTCCTGACACGGCGATTTGGGCCCGAACTCGGGGATGACTTGACGGGGCGACCGAAGAGACC
The DNA here is from genome assembly GCA_029243925.1 of Phycisphaerales bacterium. Classification (GTDB taxonomy): domain Bacteria; phylum Planctomycetota; class Phycisphaerae; order Phycisphaerales; family SM1A02; genus SP202. The sequence continues at coordinate 2,618 of JAQWRC010000304.1, read as the reverse complement.
ACAATCGGGCCTCTCAACGACCGGAGCACCCCATGTCCAAGTACCTCACCGCGCCAATCGCATCCAAGAAGTTGCCTGGTGGCATTCCCTACATCATCGGGAATGAGGCCGCAGAGCGGTTCTCCTTCTATGGCATGAAGGGGATCCTCACCATCTTCATGACATCGTATCTCTTCCTCATGCCCGGCAGTCCGCTGGATGAGCCGATGAGTGACACCGATGCGACGTACTGGTACCACATGTTCGTAAGCGCCGTCTACATCACGCCGCTGCTTGGCGCGTTTATTGCGGATGCGTTCCTCGGCAAGTACCTCACGATCATGCTGTTGTCGATCGTCTACTGTCTGGGCCATGGAGCTCTGGCGTTGATGGGGACGGATTTGCCGTTCATGGAGACGTCGCTCAATCCGAGGACCTTCCTCATGTTGGGCCTTATTCTCATCTGTGTGGGCTCAGGTGGCATCAAGCCTTGTGTGTCCGCTCACGTGGGTGATCAGTTCGGGGAGTCGAGTGCGAAGATCTGGTTGACCAAGATCTTCATGGTGTTCTACCTGTCGATCAACATCGGAGCCATGCTTTCAAATCTAGCCACCCCGTGGCTGTTGAAGTGGTACGGGCCGCACTTGGCGTTCGGCGTGCCCGGTGTGCTTATGGCAGTGGCGACATTGATGTTCTGGATGGGGCGGAACAAGTTCATCCACGTGCCTCCCGGTGGCATGGCCTTCATTCGTGAGGTGTTCAGCGGCAAGGGCATCAAGGCCCTCTTGAAGTTGTCAATCATCTATCTCTTCGTCGCCGTCTTCTGGGCCCTCTTCGATCAGACCGGATCCACATGGATTCTGCAGGCGGAGGACATGGACCGCAAATGGATGGGGATCACGTGGCTGCCTTCACAGTTGCAGTTCATCAATCCCGCGATGATCCTGATTCTGACCCCGCTCTTCGGGTGGGTCGTGTATCCGATGATGGACAAGATCTGGCCCCTGACTCCGATGCGCAAGATCAGCATCGGCCTCTTCATCATGGCGGTAGGTTTTGCGATCATCGCGATCGCCCAGCAACTCATCGATGCTGGTGAGACTCCATCCATCGCCTGGCAGGTGATCGGCTACGCCATCGTCACTACGGCCGAGGTACTGGTCTCCATCACATGCCTTCAGTTCTCATATACGCAGGCTCCACGCAAGATGAAGTCGATTGTCATGGGCTTCTTCCTCGCCTCGGTAACGGTAGGAAATCAGATCACGAGCATTGTGACTGCCGTGAGCGTCGCGCCTTCAGGCATGGCGCATGTCGAGGCGGCACATGACAAGATTACGGGCTGGATGAATGAGCACGATGGCGAGCGCCCCGATGAAGTGAAGGCGAAGGAGTTGCTGGCTGGCATCGGTATGTCCGACGGCCTTCAGCCGCCCATCTATTCGCTGACCGAATCCGGTTTCATGATTGGACAGCCTCTGGGGGAAGGGTCCGTTGGCTCGTTCACAAGCGGCAACCTGTACTACGATCTCGAAGGCTCACGCACTGACATGACGTGGCCGGCGATGGACGAACTCAATGTCGGGGCCGACCGCATCGATGCCTACTGGCAGGAGAACGACACTCTGCCCTCCAATGAGAAGGGGGCTGAGATCCTCAAGGATGAGAAGGATTCATGGGGACAGCCTCTCGTTTACCGGCTGATCAACCGCAACAACTTCTCGGTTGGCAGCCTGGGCCACGCTGGTGACATGCTTTCGGCATCTTCCATCACGCTCAATGGTTCGATCATCCATCCTGCTGCTCCTGATGATGCGGACACATGGTTGTCCCGTCGCAGGGCTGAACTCGATATTGAAACCGCTGCGACCGCCTCGGGTGAAATCATGCTGAGCCGTGATCATCAGATCGGCGGCCAGAACCGATTCCAGGGTGCGGAGTTCTTCTGGTTCTTCACATGGTTGATGCTGGGCACGGCAATCGTGTTCGTCCCTGTCGCCATGCTGTACCGGCCACACACGTATCTCATGGAAGAAGACGAGAGCGGCGCCGCGGCCTGAGTGGCTGCGGCTCGGTGAATAGAAGAGAGGTGGTCAGGATGCAGGGACCAGCGAGCGTACAGCGATGCGATCCTGTCCTGGAGTGAGGACGAGAAACCGTCCTGAGCCATCGTCGATTCGAAATGGGATGGCTACTTCGTTGTGAAGTCGTATCGACTGGTGCATTCGACTGGGATCGACGTATCGCAGATCCTTGCTGGTGGAGATGACGTATCGCCCCGAAACATCGTGGGCGGCCGACATCGCGTCGGTCAGCAACACGTAGGGGGTTGATTCGTCCGGGTTCCACGCTACAAGATACTTTTCGTCTGGGTGCCAGAACAGCAGTTCTTCCGTTGGGGAGGATGGGACATCCTGAATGACGGGTTGGGCTGCCACCGCGCGATACAGCATCGCGGAGCTTCCATTTTCACCCAGATGCAGTTGCTTCATCGAGTCGTTCATGGCCTTGGATGAAATGGTCAGCATGCTGACGACCTTCATGTCGGCACCTGGTGAAAGCCAGAACGCGTACAGGCGATTGTTGCGTGTGCTCCATGTGGGGAAGAACCAGTCGCCGCCATTGGGATTGATTTCAAG
>JAQWRC010000293.1 GCA_029243925.1 Phycisphaerales bacterium | reverse complement strand
ATGCAGTGCAGACTCGCCATGGACGCATGACCGAAGTGGCGGCGACATCCTCGGATGTGGATGTCGTGCTGCTGCGCTGCCAGCATCGCAGCCAGGTCACGGAGGCGTCAAATCTGTTCACGGGCGGAGCCGTCGACCTGCTTGACCTCGCAGGCGTCCGTCAGCAGCTGCAAGGCATGTCCGTATCGGACGATGAGCCTTCATCTGGTATGTGAAACTGGGTTGACTCTGCGGTATGCACGGCAGTTGGGTGGCCTCTGACGCCGCAGGCGGCTATTCCGCGGTTTCATCGGGTCGGTTGCGCTGCCATGTTGAACCTTCCGAAGGCGAGGAGACCATCCCCGTGCCATTCCGCACTGCCATCGCGATCATTGCGAGCTTGTCGTGTGTCCATGCGACGCATGGCGGTATTTTTGTGGGTGACGAGCATGGCTTGCCTGTTTCGTCGGAGCACTGGTCACTCTCGACTTCGCCCGAGGGCTACACCCTGATTCTGCACGGTCTGCACTCCCCATGGCAGGAGACCTGGTACGTGATCGATGCCGACGGCAATGAGCAGTTCAATGAGATACGGATTGAAGTCGACGGTCCTGCGGCTGGTTCGCCTGTCTTCATTCGTGTCCAAGGCGCATCGACAATGGGGTGCATTACGCAGACAGGCAATGCAGAGACACGGCTTGACCTGATCGAAGTCAGCGGCACGGTCGGCCACATCCAAGCTGATTCCATTGGCACCATCATGGCCGGGCACGATGTGGCTGGGCCGATCATCGCGACCACCGGACCCAATCCAACGCGAGGCATCGAGCACGTCCAGGCCGCGGGAATGATCCGAGGTGATGTGCTGGCCGTCGATGGAGCAATCGGCACACTTGTGGCAACACAACTTGGCACATCATCGGCACCGATCGCCATTCGGTCTCGCCATGGGGTGGATTCCATCGTGGTGGAAGGCGATGCGCATATGGATCTACACCTGCGCACCGCCGAAGGGACAGGTACGCTCGGTTGCCTTGATGCAGACGCAGTCCATGGGACACTCGCCATCGATGGGTTTCATTCCGAATCAGCGATTCACCTTTCGGGTCCATTGCATGCCGACCTGACCATTGGCAGCGGACTTGTCGGCATCAATCCAATCGTTGAGCTTCCCCTGCATGGATTGCAGGGCGCCATCATCGTCAACGTTGATGACGTCGATGCGATCTGGACTGCACCGGTTCGATTCGGTGAAGATGGATCTGACATGCTGGTGTACGGCCCGACCTACGATCAGCTGCCGTCGGAAGTGGGTGGAGGCTCGATTGGTGTGGTTCCATTCCGCATGCACGCTTCGGCCTGCACTCCCGAATCTGGACAGTCTGCTGGTCCCGACCTGTCACCAGTGCTTCGGTGGTACGGCCCGGTGACTTGGACAACCGGGACGCCGCTGGTCATTCAGCATCGCGCTGCTGACACTGAGCCATGGCAGAATGTTGAAGAGGGGGCGTTCTATTGCACATCGGTGATCGGTGATGCAACGGCCATTCGTATCGAATCAACGCATGGTTCTGGGTTCGAGGCGGGCCATTCGTATCGCGCAATACCCAGTGCGTCCCTTCGCTGCGCCGTGGGCCAGCTGCCTGCCGTATCCGTTTCGGATGTATGGCAGATTGAGATCGAAGATGACGCATGCATCGGGGATCTTGATGGCGACGCATATGTTGCAGTCGGGGATCTGCTGGTGCTTATCGCCTGCTGGGGCGAGGTGGATGATCCGTTGTCGAGCACCGCGGATCTCAATGGAGATGGCGCGGTTGGAGTCATCGATCTGTTGTTGCTCATCGGCAGCTGGGGCGAGTGCGTCTGAGTGATCAGCCAATGCCGCCTTTGAGTTCACGATCACCGAACTTGGCTTTCAACTTCGCAATCATGGGGTCTTCGCCACGGTCAAAGTCTTGGCCGCCATCTCCGCCGGCCTGTTTCATCGAGAGTGCGATCCGGCGCGTGTTTGGATCGATGCTCAGCACCTTGACGGTCACCTTCTGCCCGACCTTTACGACATCGCTGACTTTCTTGACGCGATCGTGACTGAGTTCCGAGATATGAGCCAGGCCGTCAACGCCTTTGCTCAATTCCACGAAGGCGCCGAAGTCGGCGATCTTCGTCACGGTTCCTTCGACAACGTCGCCTTCGTTGAATCCGGCCATGGCGGCATGGAGGGGGTCAGCCATGAGTTGCTTCATTCCCAGCGCAATGCGAGGTGGGTCGTTCTCGACGTCGATGGAAAGCACCTGCACGCGTACGGCTTCGCCGACCTTGAGAATCTTGCCGGGGTCATCAATGCGTTCCCAGCTGAGTTCGGAGACGTGGATGAGTCCATCGATGCCACCGATATCCGCAAAGGCCCCGTAGGGCTGGATGCGTGTGACGACCGCGTCGAGCGTCTGCCCGACTTCAAGTGTCTCCAGCAGCGTGTCCTTCGCCTCGGCCCGCTGCGCTTCGAGCATGGCTCTTCGGCTGAGCACCATTCGATTGCGCTGCCGATCAAGTTCAATGACTTCGCATGGCATCTTCTGGCCGGTGAAGATCGACAGATCCGGGACATGGTGCAGTTCAACGTGTCCAGCGGGCATGAATGCGGCATGTCCTGCCACGTCCATTTCAAGTCCACCGGTATTGGTTCCCGTGCAACGTGCCTCGATGATCTGTCCGATTTCAATCGTGTCCCACTGAGCTTTCTGCACGCCTCCGCGTCGTGAGCAGAACAGAATGCCGCTGTCGCGATCTTCTCGATCGATGATGAAGGTATCGCGTGCACCGACCGTTGGTGGTTCGTCGAACTGGTCCACCGAGCAGACGCCCTGCAATTTGGGTCCGAACTCGATGAGCGCCTCCCGATCACGTACGGCCACGATGATGCCGTCACGCCGGGGGCGCTTCCCGCCTGTAGGCTGAGGTGTCTCTTCAAAGACGAGGTCTTCAAGACTGGCGTGGCCGAGGGCGGCGTCGATTTCAGCTTGCAGATCGACGTCCAGAGGATCGACGGGGTCCGGGGTGGTATTCATGGTGAGTATTCCATATCAGCCAGTACGGGAAGTGGTTGGGCAAGGTCGATTTGGTGCCCGGCCACGTGGGTCGGGCAGGCATGCGTGATCTTGACTCGGACGACGGCGCCGCGCGTCTTGTCCGTATTGACGTGCACACGTTCGTAGTGATCGCAGCGGCCTGTCATGATGTTCGATGCGGTATCGCTTGGTTGTTCAAGGAGCACTCTGAGCGTTCGGCCGATGAGTCGCCTGCGCCATTGCATGGCCAGCCCGTCAGTGGGATCTTCCTCCAGATCGAGGAGTGATCGCACCCGCTGCTTGATGGTGGCGTCGGGTACGAAGCGATCCGTCCATCGAGCTGCTGCAGTGCCCTCGCGTGGACTGAAGGGGAAGACGTGCATGTGCAGGTAGCCCACCTGCTGCGCACATGCAAAGGTCTGCATGAAGTCTGCTTCGGTTTCACCTGGGAAGCCGCAGATGATGTCGGTCGTGATGGCCGGCGGGAGCCCTGTGTCATCGGTGAGTGCGCTGGTGGCAGATTCGATCATCTGCATGTAGTCCTCGACGGTGTACTGCCGGTTCATCTTTCGCAGGATGGCATTTGAGCCGGATTGAAGTGGCAGATGCAGGTGGGGCACGACGACGGGGCGATTGGCAACCATCGCGTCAAGCAGGGGCTGGGTGACGTCTCCGGGTTCCAGTGAGCTGAGACGCAGGCGAACGAGTCCGGGGACCTGGGCGACGGCGTCAAGCAGTTCGGCCAGAGGCTCATGCTGTGGATTCGCTTGTTTCCTGCGTAGTGCTGTTTCGTGGCCATAGGCGCCCATGAAAATGCCGGACAAGACCACTTCGCGGTGTCCAAGATCCACAAGTCGTGTGGTTTCCTCGACGACATCAGCCGTCGTCTTTGATCGGAGTGTTGGACGAAGAGTTGGAATGATGCAGAAGGTGCAATGTGCATCGCACCCGTCTTGAATGCGAACTTCAGCGCGGATATGCCGCCCTGTTTGGGTAGGTGGATGCAGGAGCGGCAGGGGACGAACTCGTTTGGCCCCGATGGTGCGTGTCGGTGCTGAGACGGAGGTTGCAAGATGCGCGACGCGATCTCGGCTGACCTGTGCTTGATTCAGCCAGTCATCGACTTGCTGGGCAACTCGTTCCATCATCATGTGGTCTTGCGGTTCACGATGGCCTGCGATGTGATCGGGGCCACCGGCAATTTCAGCGGTCGTCGTGGGATCGGCCGACAC
>JAQWRC010000266.1 GCA_029243925.1 Phycisphaerales bacterium | reverse complement strand
CCACGGTGGTCCGATCACTGGAAGCACTTGCACTGGCAAGCTGGCTTTCCAACTCGGCGATCTGAAGTTTGGCCTGATCGAGGTTCTGCTCAAGTTCGTGCACTTGGGTTCGCAACCGCGAATTGGCCTGACGACCGGCATTGCCGCAACCAGACTGAACCAATCCCGACACCACCAGCACCGCGGCCAGGCAGCGAAACGCGCCCGATGTCACGGGCGTTGCGGTCACGATTTCTTCGCATCCGGAAGGCGTTCGATGATGCGATCCGCGAGACCGTACTCGACCATCTCTGGAGCACTAAGCCATTTGTTGCGTTCGCAGTCAGCGCCGATGGTTTCCATCGACTTGCCCGTCTGGTTTGCATAGACGCCGTAGAGCTGATCCCTCAGCCGCAACATTTCACGTGCTTCGATCTCAAGGTCAGTTGCCTGTCCCTCCAATACACCCCCCAGCAATGGTTGGTGCATGAGGTTCTTTGAATGGGGGAGACAGCAACGCTTGCCCTTGGTACCTGAACAGGAGATCAATGAACCCATTGATGCAGCCTGACCAATAATGAATGTCGCTACGTCACACGGGATGAAGTTCATCGTGTCAATGATGCCCAATCCCGCCGTAACACTGCCTCCAGGCGAGTTCACGTAGAGGCTGATGTCCGCCTCTGGATCCTCATTTGCGAGGAACAGCATCTGCGCAACGATGAGGTTGGCCATTTCATCACCAACTCCTCCCGAGCAGAAGATGATGCGGTCCTTCAGGAGTCGCGAAAAGATGTCATAAGCCCGCTCTCCGCGGCCTTCCTTCTCGATGACGATGGGAATCAGACTGGACATGAATGCTGCTCGCGCTGACACAAAGGTCAGGACGCGTCCTTCTTTGAATCGGAGTCGTGCTCGAAGACTTCATCGACAAGACCGTAGGCCTTGGCTTCACCGGCCGTGAAATACTTGTCCCGCTCACCATCAGCAGCGACCGTCTCGTAAGACTGTCCGGTGTGGTCGGCGAGAATGCGGTTGAGTGTTTCCTTGGCCTTGATGATCTGCTCGGCTTGAATCTTGACATCACTGGTCTGGCCATACACGCCGCCATAGGGTTGGTGGATCATGACCTTCGCGTGCGGCATGATGTGACGCCTGTCCTTTGCGCCGGCTGCAAGCAGTACTGCCGCGCCAGAGTAGGCTCGACCAATACAGTAGGTTGCGACCTCGGACGTGATGAAACGCATGGTGTCGTAGATGGCCAACGTGTCATCAACGGCACCGCCGGGAGAGTTGATGTAGAGATTGATGGGCTGCCCACGCTTCTGGTCTTCAAGGAAGAGCATCTGCATCATCACACGCAGCGCGCTGTTCTGATTGATCTCCCCCGCCATGAAGATCACTCGATTCTCCAGAAGGAGTTCATCGAGTGTCATCTCGCGGGTCCGCTGGTAGTTGGCAGCGGCCATCGGAGCGACTCCTCCGGAGAAGTGTTCCGGAGCGTGCATTGCGGTTGATTCAGGGAAAAGTCCCGTGCGTTCCATCATGGGTGTCGTTCCTTCAGTGTGCGCCAACTGGCGTTGGGTCGCCATGATAGTTGGCATGGCCGCACCAGGGGCGTCCGGATGGGCCACTATCTGGATGGAAGATCAACTCAACGATCAAACTCGAGGTCGTGGTCCGGAGGGGTCCCCATGGGCCTGGGCCCTGTGGTTTCTCCCGGATCCTCAGGCCCACTGCCTGGAATCAGAATCCGAAATCGAGCTCCACCCAGTTCGGACGTATCCAGATCGACCGAACCCCCATGATCCGCGACCAACTGCATGGTCACAGCCAGGCCAAGCCCGGTGCCTCGCTGTCCCTTTGTGGAACTGAACGGCCGAAACACTTCCTCTCGCCGCTGAGGCTCGATTCCGGGCCCATTATCTTCGACAACAATCCAGGCGCTGCCGGATTCCTCCTCCCACCCAGCGTGGATCCGTACGACTCCTGATTTGCTTGGCGCAGCCTCGACGGCATTCAATGCCAGATTGAGGACCGCCTGATGAAGGGCATTGCAGTCATGCTGAACCGGGGGGATCTCGGGATCCATTTCAACCGAGAGGCGGACACGGCGGCGTTCGGCCAACGGACGAACCAATTCTGCGACATCCTCGAGCAACGGCATCAGCGCGCCTCGCTCCAACTGGATGCCTCTCGTGCGTGCGAAGGTCAGCAGATTGAACGTGAGATCGTAAATCCGATCAAGGTTCCGGCTCAATATCGGCCACCCCTCGCGGGCCAATTCCAGATCACCACGATCGATCGCCAACTCGATCGCACTCGCTCCACCACGAAGTCCCTGGAGGATGTTCTTGATCGCGTGACTGATCGATCCGACCGTCTGGCCAACCGTTGTGAGTCGATCCTGATCCAGACTTCCAATCGGTCCCGCCATGTCATGACCAGTATCGATGATCTGGAATCGCGTCGAGCCACATTGCACGTAATCTCCGGGAATCAGTGCGGTGCTCGATTCAATCCGGGTGCCGTTGACATACGTGCCATTGGCCGAATCCAGATCACGGACACACCATGTTCCATCATCCGGGGTCAATTCCGCATGCCGGCGGCTGATGGAGGTATCCGTCGAGGGAAGTGCTTCTGTCGATCGGCCGATCAATTGCGGCTCATCGGCTGGCAATGGGAAGACACGCCCTTGGTCAGGGCCTTCGATGACCTGCAGGAGGAGCATGGACTGCATGGTATGCAACTGCACGCCAAAGAGGGCGCCACAGGCGGTGCTTCCCCGATTACCATCTCCATGTGGCACGCCGATCTCCCTACAGCCCACCGAAATTTTCTGCAGACATGCGGACCGTCGTCCTGCGTGGCAAAGATGCGTTTTTGATGCGCATGTACACGCAACGACTCACCGAAACGATTGAAGCCTCATGCGGAACGGTGGAACGGTTCGAGTATGACGGCGATGCCGTGGAACCCGCCACCGTGCTGGACGAGTTGCGCAGTTACGGACTGCTTCAAGAACACAAGCTCGTCATCGTCAATCAAGCTGACCGTTTCCTGTCCAGCAGCGCCGGAGCAAAGGGACCAAGTCGAGCGAGAAAATTGCTCGAGGCCTATGTGACCGCTCCGGTGGAATCCGCCACGCTGCTGCTGCGTGCTGAAACATGGAAAGCGGGCAAACTCGACAAACTCGTGTCGGCACATGGCCTGATGCACAAGATTGATCTCGATGAAAGTACCGACATGCCATTTGCCATGGCCTGGTGCACTGGGCGAACTCGCAAGGCGCACGACGCGACGATTGATGAGGATGCAGCCGCACTGCTGCTCAAACGAATCGGCTTGGATTTCGCTCGCCTTGATGCGGAGCTCGGCAAACTCGCCGCGATGGTGGGGGCCGATGGAGTCATCCAGCGACAGCAGGTCATCGACATGACCGGGATCAGCCGCGAAGAGCAGGCCTGGGCCATCCAGGATGCCGTGCTCTCGGGTCGGGTCGATCGCGCAGTGCAAACGCTCCGTGAGCTGCAGGAAGTCTCCCGCCAGCCAAGGGAACTCGTTCTGTGGTCTCTGATCGATCTGCTGAGAAAATTGCATGCCGCCTCGGCAATGCTTCGAGCCGGCTCCTCCACGAACGATGTTGCCAGGCAGCAACGGCTCTTTGGAGCTGGCCGAGATCGCATCCTCGCCCTTGCTCGAGCAGGTGAGCCCACGGCATGGTCCTCGATGCTGCGCGATACACTCCGAAGACAGCATTCGATCCGCACCGGCTACGGCCGAAGCGAACGTACTCTTGAAGGAATCACGATCAGGATTGCCGATAGATTGAAGAAGCTCTCGGCACGATGACCGATCAGCGATGCGCTGAAACGGTGGCCAGGATGGCCGGCATCACAGTAGGACATACCAATGAGCACTCCACGACATACCTGTATCCCACTTCTTGCAACGCTGCTCCTTGCCGCCTGTACACCTCAAAAGGCGAGCGTGAGCGAGCCGGGTGGAGCTCTCGCCGCTGCTCCAGCAGTAGGCATCGAGCAGCATCAGCAGCAGGTTGAACAGGACGCACAAGCCTTCATCGCATTCCAGCAGGGGCAAGGTGAACCGCCTGCGGCAACGACACGCACTACCGAGAGCACTGAGCCGGTCATCGAATGGAATCGGCGAGAAACGACTGCTGCCGCAACGTCAACCTCCACGGATGAATCGTCATCTGCAACCGCCGCCGCTCAATCCGAGCCCATTGCCACCACCGCCCCAACTCCACCGACTGCCGCGGAAGCCACCCTGCGGCGCACCATGATCGACTTCTCTCGCGAGCTCTACACCGGCAGTACGTGGAGCGACCAGCCCATGAAGGAACTGCTGGTGCTCGCCTCGATGTCGATGCTTGATCCATCCCGTGCGCTTGATGCGAACGCCATCCCGGACCTCACGAGCGAAGAACGAGAGCTGCTTGCAGCAATGCAGAGCTGGTTCACCACCGTCGGCGAAGATCTCGGGGCCGACTCGGATCCGTGGGCGGTACTCCTTGGGGCTTCCGATCAACTCCAACGGAAATTGAAGCGAATCCCCGATCTGAAACTTCCTTCGGTCGCCTTGTGCACCAGAGTCAGCGGCTTCGGCGACTATGACGAGTGGTCGGATCGGGCCGACGAAGATGCGACCTACACATTCATTGCCCACAATCGCCAGCCGGTCATCATCTATGCTGAAATGGAAGGCTTCGAGAGCGAGCTCAATGACCGTGAACTGTGGGAAACCGTCACCAGCCAGCACCTGACGATCTACAGTGATCGGGATGGCATCCCTGTCTGGAAGGAAGACTGGCAGACGGCTGCGGATCGAAGCCAGAATCAACGTCGCGACTACTTCACCGTGCAGCAACTGATGCTGCCCACCGGCCTCTCGGTCGGCAAGTATCACTTGAAACTACGAGTTCGAGACGAGAAGAGCGGCGCCGAAGTGGAACGCAACATTCCCTTCACGATGACCGCCGGCGTACTCGATTAAGCCACCAACTCCTCAGACGGATGCCGTATCCAGGCCCATGGCTTCAAGCATCGCACGTCCGAGTGTCGCGGGACTTTCACTGACCGTCACTCCGCAGGATGCGAGCGCTTCCATCTTGGCCTGCGCCGTATCGTCGGCGCCGCCGATGATGGCGCCTGCGTGGCCCATCCGCTTCCCGGGGGGGGCGGTGCGTCCAGCGATGAACGCTGCGACCGGCTTGGTCATGTTGTCACGAATCCACTCGCCCGCAAGCGTTTCATCGCTGCCACCGATCTCGCCGATCATCACGACGCCCTCGGTCTCCGGATCGTCGTTGAACAGTGAAAGCAGTTCAATGAAGTTCAAACCCTTGACCGGGTCGCCGCCGATTCCAACGCATGTGGATTGTCCAAGCCCCAGCGAACTGGTTTGCCAAACCGCTTCATAGGTAAGCGTGCCGCTGCGACTGATGATTCCAACCGCCCGGCCGGTTGCGGCATCGTCGCGGTGTGTATTGATGTAGCCGGGCATGATGCCGATCTTGCAGCCACCTTCGAACGTCGCGTTGGGGCCCTCGCCTGACACGCGACGACCCGGAGTGATGATGCCGGGGCAGTTGGGGCCGATGAGGTGCACATCCGGATACTCCGCAAGTTGCGCTTTGACGCGCACCATGTCCTGTACCGGTATCCCTTCGGTGATAGCGCACACGACATCGATGCCTGCCGCGGCAGCTTCAAGAATTGAATCACCCGCATACGGTGGGGGAACGAAACTCATGGATGCGGTGGCCCCGGTTGCTTCCATGGCTTCAGCAACGGTGTTGAAGATGGGCAGCCCGTTTGCATCCTGCTGCCCACCCTTGCCGGGAGTGACGCCGCCAACAATCTGCGTGCCGTAGTCCAGACACCCTTTCGTATGAAAGGCGCCGGAAGAACCCGTAATGCCCTGGCAGATGACCTTGGTTGAACCGTCGACGAGAATGGCCATTGGTGAATCTCCGTTGAAGATGGAGAGTGTAGCACCTGAGCCAGCTGCTTCGAAGCTGTGGTGGAATCAACCCCAGGACGCGATGATCGCCAGCAGGTCGGTCACGTTCACGGTGCCGTCCCCATTGGTATCGGCGGTGCACGGATCTCCCTCGGGGCAATCGCCCCACGCAGCGATCACGGCCAGCAGGTCGGACACATCCACGACACCATCGCAGTTGGTATCAGCTCCGCAGCCAGCCTCATCATCAATGGGCTCTTCCACCGGCTCACTGCCAACGGAATCGGAGGATTCCCAGGGCACGTCGGTGCCGGGATCCTCGTAGAAGGTGACGTCGGAATACTTCGATTCCTCCTTGTCCCCTTCACGTTGACGCAGGTAGGTCACATCGACGATCACGTTGACACTCGAATTCGGCGGAACAAACGTGTACCCGTAGAGTTCGGCGCCTGGCTCCTCGTTGTTCAACTTCATCACCCGATTCAGCAGACCGGTAGTGGATTCGACCGCCGCGATCTTCCAGTAGGAGTGGTAGTCGGTTGCCGTGTCATTGGTCAGTGTGAACTTCACCGGAATCGGCTGATCGACAAGCATCGGGATCACGCCATTGGTGTCACCCGAAATGCAGATGTCTCTGACCGCGGACACGATGCCCTTACGCTGCATCGTCATTCCAGTGTCGAGATCCTCGATCGTCGCCCTCCAACAAGCGGAGTCACCGTCCTCAAGCAGGCCACCAGGGCGATCGATGACCAGTGGAATCTCGATCGACTGACCAGCGGGCACACTGATCGGATTGGATATGCCAATCTGAATGGACGCTGGTCCGTTCTGAACGCAGTAGTCACTGTTCTGGTCACCCGACAGTCCCACGGCGGTCAGATCAAAACTCCGGTCGAAATCGGTCGCATTGTCGATGGTCACGATCGCTTCGGAGAAGAACTCACCATCACAGAATGGCGTGACCTTCGTGACATGCATGCGTACCTTGCAGGTACCGCCGCAATCGGCATAGGCCAGAGCGAGCATCTCGTCGTTGAAGAGAGACCGATGGTAGATCTGCACCTCGTCAAGACCGCCCCGCATCGAGGGAAGAGATGAGAACCCGTCGAGTCGATGGCTGGCTCCGATCCGCACCGAGTTGCCCGACGCGATCTTGCCGGGAACGAGTGTGGCATCGCCCTGAGAGACCGGCCAGCCGTTGACGTAGAACTCCACACCCGTGGGGCTGCTGCGATCAACCGTCACCGCCACATGAACCCATTCATCGTCGGGAATCACACTCGGTGTGATCCATGTATGACTGGCGCCGTCGGCATCGATTGCCTTGAGAAGCAGTTGGCCCGAACTGCAACCAAAGAGCCAACCGAGTTCCACATCGCCCTCACTCGTTCGCTTGTCGATCAGCGGAAGAACGTCCGTGCCAGACGGGACATACAGCCAGGTGACCAGGGAGAAGTCTTCATCAATGTTGAAATCCAGTGGGTCGATGTGGGGAGCCTCGATGGCGCTGAAACCGGGTTCGAATTTCGCGCCGTTGCCAACATGGCCGGGTGCGGTCGTCACGTTGCCGATGGGAATGCCGTCGTTGTCATGGATGAGTTCGTTGTAGGCGGCCGACCCTGTGGCTTCATCGAAGGGCCACCAGGCGATCAGGCCTTCGGGAGCCGGGATGCATGGAGTCGTGCAGGAAGTGCGAACGCCGGTCGACTCCGGCGTGGACGCCGAGAGTTCCGGAAGCGTGCTCGTGACAGGTTTCGGAGCGGGAGCCAGCCCAAGAGACGCGGATACGAATACAGCTACACCTACTCTAGGCAGGTGATGTCGCAACGGTGTCGAAAGCCTCGAATCTCGGAACACGTCTGTTCCTTCCCCTCTCATCCAGATCCATGTACGCACAATGGATCCGGCGGTTGCACCCGAAGGAAAAAGACCCCTGCCTATCTCCTCCATACGGCCTTAATCGTCCTCTTAATTTGGGTGTGGGGCAAGATAATTCCAACCTAGACTCGGTTTACTCATACACGATCCACCCCCATTTTCCTGCCGCTCACAAGGGGTAATCGGCTACACTTGCCCTCCATGACGGCCGTTGAACAACCAGAATCAGGCCTGACGTATGGTCAAGCTGGGGTCGATATTGAAGCTGGCGACGCGCTGGTGGAGCAGATCCGAAGCACGGTCGCTCGAACACAGGGACCGCGAGTTCTCGGACCACACGGAGCATTCGCTGGAATGTTCCGGCTCGACTTCAACGAGAAACTCTTCAAACGCAACTACAGCGAACCCGTACTCGTCTCCTGCACGGATGGTGTTGGGACCAAGCTCAAGATTGCAATCGAGCTTGGTGTACTTGATACGGTCGGCCTCGACTGCGTTGCGATGAACGTCAACGATCTCATCGTCCAGGGAGCAGAGCCTCTGTTCTTTCTCGATTACATCGGGTTGCACGCCCAGATTCCCGAGGACACCGCGAAGATCGTCGAAGGAGTTGCTCGTGGCTGCGAGATCGCAGACTGCGCACTCATCGGTGGTGAATGCGCAGAGATGCCTGATATCTATGGCGCAGGTGATTTCGATCTGGTCGGATTTTCCGTCGGCGTCGTCGAACTCGAGCGTGCCATCGACCCAAGTCGTGTACAGCCCGATGATGTCTTGATCGGACTCGCCAGCAGCGGCATCCATTCAAATGGGTACACCCTGGTTCGCGCCATCGTCGAACAAGCCAAGCTTGATCTTCACACGGTCTATCTGGATGGACAGTTGCGTGAAGGTGAATCAAAGACACTCGGTGAAGTACTTCTGGAGCCGACACGAATCTACGCGAGGCCGATCACCCATCTGCTTCGCAACTACAAGGTCAAGAAGATCGTTTCGATGATGGCCCACATCACCGGTGGGTGATTGCCGGGGAATCTGCCTCGCGTGCTGCTTCCGGATATCGATGCCGTTATCGACTCGAACTCGTGGACCGTTCCCCCGATCTTCGATTTCCTCCAACGACACGGCAACGTGTCCGACGAGGAAATGATGCGGGTCTTCAACATGGGCATCGGCTATGTACTCGCCGTGCGACCCGCGTTTGCCGACTCCGTACTCAAGCAGCTGACCAAGGACGGCGAGCACGCAACCGTCATTGGACGAATTGAATCTGGCCAAGGTCAGGTTCGATGGTCCGAATCTTCCTGAATCTGACAACGTCATCTGGAGCAGACACATGCAGACAACCATTCTGGCCCTGACTATGCTGGCCACTGGTGCCATGGCGGAAGATGCCCCCAGTACGGAGGCGATTGTCGCGCAAGCTTCAGCGCCACTGTCCTTCGACGTGATCGCGGGCGCATGGATGGTGCGACTTCGTGGCGACGCCAGCTATGGCGGCACCGGAAAGCTCAGCCTGGACAAGCAACTTGGCATGGATGATCTGGAAGCAACGTTCCGCGGCGAGTTTCGCGTCGGACGCGACGACTGGGGCATCTGGAT
>JAQWRC010000257.1 GCA_029243925.1 Phycisphaerales bacterium | reverse complement strand
ACTATGCGATTGACATACGACGAACTTGAGTGGTCGCACCCGTGCCGGAAACTGGCCCGCCATTTCGCTGTCAAACTGAGCCGCAATGCCGGCGGGCGAACATACCTCAACATCCACGAAGTATCGGCGGCGATTCGTCTGCCCGTTACAGAGTGCCGGCGGGCCATGGTCAGCCAACTGATTGCTGTGCGCGATCTCACATATCACGCCAGCGGATACCGCATTCGCATGAAGATGGAGGGGGATCGCGTGCTCCTCAAAGGCTGGTGAACGAGGTACTGCTTGAACAGTACGGCGATGCTGAGCACACGCTGCTGGCTGCGCTGATGTTTCACGATCGGCTGGTGTCCAGGCACATCGCACGCATTGATGTTGGGCTGTTCTTTGGAGTCGAGGCCCGCGATTTGGCGGCTCGCACTCTGATGCAGTACCAGATCGACGGTGGCCCATGCACCGGAAAACTGGTCGATCAAATCAACGATCAAGTATCAAACGATTCACAGCGTGCCCGATTGCTTCGTTGTGTTCTTGATCTGGCCTGCACCGCGAACTACCTCGTGGCGGGTGGAGTTGACTGGGCGATTGAAAGATTGATTGACCGCCGGCGGGACCATGACTTTGAATGCCAGTTCGAGTCACTCCAGAATCAAATGGCCGGCGGGAAGATGCAGCCCGCCAGGGCGGCCGAGGTGATGACCGAGATTGCCGGCCGGTTTGAGGATTCCCCACTGTCCAAGACGCTGCGGATGTCCGATTTGATGGACACCGATCCAGCCGACGAGGTGCCCGACACTGTGCCAACTGGGTTGCGGTGGTTCGATGATGCGATGGCTGCTGGTGCCATTGAACGCGGCGACAAGATGGTGGTATCCGCGCCCCCTGGAGCCGGAAAGACAGCACTGGCTTTGCAACTCACGCTTTCCATGCTTGAGAGCAACGTGCAGAAGTCTGCACTGTGGGCGATGGGGGAGATGACGCCGAAGCACCTGCGAAACAGATCGCTGCAATGCCTGAGCGGCATGGGCATCGGCCTGCTGAAACGATCATACGAGCAACTGGACAAACGCCAAGGCGACGTGAAGCGGCAGGCTGTTGAGCACCTGCGGGACATTGGCAACCGCCTGCATTTCCTGCAATCACCGTTGACACCCGCCACCATCGAACAGCAGATCATTGCGTCAGGGGCCTGCTGGTGCGTGGTGGATTATCTGCAACTCTGCCGGGGCGACCGAGCCACCGACAGCAGACTCGAAGAACTGGATGGCATCGTCGCCGCGTTGACACGAATCGCACAGATCCATCGGTGCGTGCTGATCCTGATATCAGACATGCCCAAGGGTGGCATGAACAAACGGGACATCTTCGACGCATTCAAGGGCACAAGTGAAATTGGATTCATGGCTGACTTGGCGTACACCGGCGAGGTCATCGGCGACGAGAAGGACGCCCAAGAGGTCACAGTCGAATGGCGATGCCTGAAGAATCGACACGGCAGCCAGAAGGATCTGCACACCCGATTCGATCGCAACACGCAGCGATTCCATGAATACGGGGGTGCTCGATGAGCCGGAAAATGCTTGCCGACATCCAGCCCAAGCAGCCCAGGCCGCCGAAGAAGCGCAAGACCGTGGCCGGCGATCGCTGGGCAATCCTCAACGAGTTCGTGGACAAGAGGATGGCCGGCTTGACACGCGGCGAGGTCGCTGTGTGGATGGTGCTGTATCGGGATACGCGGGGGGGCATGTCCCGAACTGGCACAACTGACATCGCCCGGCGTGCCGGCATGTCGGTGCGGCACGCGCATCGGGCCGTGCTGTCACTGATCGACAAGGGCCTGCTGCGT
>JAQWRC010000255.1 GCA_029243925.1 Phycisphaerales bacterium | reverse complement strand
GTCCAGCACAGGCCTTCATGCAGTGAGTTGAAGTTCTCGCAGCCGTCTTCAGTGACGGCCACCATGTCTTCGATGCGCACCCCACCGACGAGTCGGCCGTAGAGGCCCGGCTCAATGGTCAATACATCACCCACGACCAGTTTTGGACCTTTGAGATCGAGCAGCGGGGGCTCATGGACATCGAGTCCGATGCCGTGCCCGGTGCCGTGGACCATCCCGACGAACTCGTCCGCCGGTGCGTCTGGCGGCGGGCCGACTGGATAGCCGTGGGCCGTGATCGCATCGATCGTCGCCTGATGCACGTCTTCGCCGGTCACGCCCGCTCGTACCGCAGCCGTTGCCTTGGCCTTGGCTTCCTGCACGATGGCATGAATGGTCGTGGCCACGTCGGGAATGTCGCCGTGCACGACGGTCCGAGTGCAGTCGCCGTTGTAGAGGGTCTTCCGGTTGCGGGGGAAGATATCGATGATGACGGTTTCACTTGTCCGCAGTGGACCAGAACCGTGTTCATGGCAGTCGGCGCATTGCGGCCCACAGGCGACGATGCTTCCGGGATTGGCGTAATTGCGTGCAAGCAGAAAGACATCGATGGCGTGGCGTACACGCTCCGATGTCAGTGTGTCGCCGTCATGTTGCAGAACTCCTTGCCTGTCAGCGGTGGCATTGGCGATCATTTCGCATGCCATCTTCATTGCAGCTTCGGTGTCCTGCTGTGCTTCACGCAATGCAGTGAGTTCCGCTTCATCCTTGGCCCTGCGTTCGGCGGTACCGAAGTCGGAGTCGTAGTTGAGTCCAATGCCTACCCGCGTGATTTCATGGGCGAAGCTCATCGGCAGGGAGCGATCACAGATGACATCGGTCACGCCACTGCGACGAAGGCATTCCGCGAGCGACTGGGCCGTTGCGGTTTCACGATCACCACTGAGGCCATCGTCGGGAGTGAAGTCCGCAGGGCAGGCCATGGCATCGGCCCGCGCCTGACGACGAGCCCGATCGAGTTCAATATCCCGGACGATCAGGAGTGTGTCTCGCGAGCCATTCTCACGAGTGAACTCGATCCAGGCCGCGGGATCGCCCACCGCGAACTGGATTCGATGAAACAAGGTGTTGTTGACGGCAGGGATTCCAGCAAGGATTCGGGCTGCAGTGGCATTGGACATGAATCTGCTCCAGAGGGACTGCACCATACTGGACTTGATCTCTTCGTTCCATACGTGTGCAATACCTGCATGCGCACCATCATCACAATCGCTCTTCTTCTTCTTGTCAGCGTTACATACGGCGACATCGAAGACCCCTTGAACGCCAAGCCTCATCGTGTGGTCGATTCGCCAAGTCGGTTCCACACGGATCGGGATGGCGCGAAGCTGGGGCTGCCCGCCGAGGACGACGCCTTCATGTTCGCGGTATTCGGCGATCGCACTGGAGGTCCTGCAGCAGGAATCACTGTGCTTCGTGAGGCTGTCGCGGACGTCAATCTCATCGAACCCGATTTCGTCATGACGGTCGGCGATCTCATCAACGGATACAACGAGACGCCGGAGTGGAAGCGGCAGATGGAGGAGTACACGAGCTCCATGGATGCGCTGCTGATGCCTTGGTTCCCCGTGGCCGGCAATCACGATGTCTATTGGCGAGGAGAAGGAGAACGCCCTGCGGGTGAGCATGAGCATGAATACGAAATGTATTTCGGTCCACTGTGGTATGCATTTGAACACAAGGATTCCATGTTCATCGTGCTGTACACGGACGAAGGACCCGAAGAGGGGGCCAAGGAGTTCGGCAACCCCGCGGCACAGCGCATGAGCCCGGAACAGTTCAAGTGGCTGGATGCAACACTGAGGCGGGGACGCAGAGCACAGCACATCTTCATCTTCCTGCATCATCCACGGTGGCTTGAGGGCGGCTATGGTGACGACTGGCGGCGCGTGCATGCACGGCTTGCCGAGGCAGGGAATGTGAGAGCAGTCTTCGCCGGTCACATCCATCGCATGCGGTATGACGGCCCCCACGATGGGATCGAATACATCACATTGGCGACGGTGGGGGGCGGGCAGTCTTCTGCGGTCCCCGAAGCCGGGTACCTGCATCATTATGATCTGGTCACGGTTCGTGACAATCAGATTGCCATCGCATCCTATCCAGTCGGTGAAGTCCTGGATGTCCGGGCGATCACTGGCGTGGTGAGCAATGAGACCAGAGCACTGGCGGATGTGGCGCCGGCGGTCAGTGGACCAATTCGTTTCAACTCGGATCG
>JAQWRC010000243.1 GCA_029243925.1 Phycisphaerales bacterium | reverse complement strand
ATGCATCATCATCATCTTTCTCGCTGCGGCATAGTGCTGTGCTCTGCGTTGCGCATCATCGATTCGTTCCGGATCCTTGCCACCGGCCTGAGCCATGTCGGGCTTTCCGCCGCCGCTGCCACCGCAGGCTTGAGCTGCTTCGCGGACCCAGTCTCCGGCTTTGAGTCCACGTGCAATCAGCGATTCGGGTACGCGAGCCACGATGGCCACTTTGCCACTGTCGTTCAAGTGGGCGATGAGCATGCATCCTGCCGTGTCATGTCGTCCACGGACAAGATCCAACGCCGCCATCAATCCATCTCGAGTAGCGCCGGTCAGCGTGCCTACGGCGATATCGCCATCGGGTTCGATGGTACGAGCCTGCTCAAGCACGGCTTCAATACCGATCGAGGCAGCGGCCTTTCGCGCATCGCGTGCCCGTGCTTTTTCTGCTTCCAGAGCACATGCGACGGCATGTCGATGAACGACACCAAGCGTGCATGTTTCGAGCGACGAAACAAGTTCAGCATGTGAAGTGGCGAGGTCCGCTCCCTCCATCGTGGCGAGCGTGCCAACCTTCTTCAGAAGCGACTCGCCTTGTTCACGTACCTCCGCCGCATTCGCACCGGTGATCGCCACGATGCGTCGAATGCCTGCAGCAAGTCCCTGTTCAGAGAGGAGAATGCACTCGCCTGCGTCAGTTGTCTGCTGCAGATGTGTGCCACCACAGAATTCGATGGACCTGCTTTCCCAGGAGGAGTTGCCTGGATCGGCGAGCAGATCGGCAACCGTGGCGCCGATGGAGACGACCCGGACCGGATCTGGATAGCGTTCGCCAAAGACGGCTCGAACGCCATTGATGCTCATGGCCGTCTCAAGATCGACTTCGACTGCATCGACCGCCAGACCCTCGCTGATGGCATTGTTCACGTGAAGTTCGATCGACAGCAGTTCATCTGGGGTGCAGGGTTGGCCATGGGTGAAGTCGAACCGAAGTTTGTCATCTGCGACAAGCGAACCTCGCTGTTCGACGTCATTTCCAAGTACGGTTCGAAGTGCATGATTGAGCAGATGGGTCGTGGTGTGGTTCGATTCGATGTGATCACGCCGCCCGCCATCCAGACGCAGCATGACTTCATCCCCGACCTTGATCGACTCGCTTCGGGCGGCACCGATGTGCATGACCCAGTCACCGAACCGTCTTACATCATCGATGGCAAAGGTGGTGCCATCGGATTCGAGTATGGCGGTTCCGCAGTCTGAGACCTGTCCACCCTGCTCCGCGTAGAAGTTCGTTCGGTCGAAGATGACACCTGCTTCGGTCGTAGCGGTGGCATGCTCGATGAAGTCATGACCATTCCAGATCGCCTTGATTCTTCCTGAGGCCACGGGGTGTCCGTATTTCAGGTGGTCATCGGTTGGATGAACATTGATGGCCTGCAATGAGGCGAGGGCTTCCGGCGGCAGCGTCATGCCGCCATCTGAAACAGTACCACCACGTGATTGTGCTCTGGCCAGTTCCATTCTGGCTTCATAGGCGGCGCGGTCGACCTCCAGTCCTCGCTCAGTGGCCATGACTTCCGTGAGATCGATGGGGAAGCCGTATGTGTCATGCAACTGGAATGCAACTTCGCCTTCAATGATGGTTGCACCCGTGTCGTGTGCTTGTTGTGCGGCGACGTCGAATCGCTGCAGCCCGCGGTCAAGCGTGCGCAGAAACGCCTCCTCCTCATCACGAATGATCTGTGCAGCGGTGTCGGCCTGCTGGTTCAGTTCAGGAAAGGCGAGTTGCAGGGACTGGACGACTGCAGGGACGAGTTTGCAGAGCATCGGTCCTTCGACATCAAGGATCTGACGTGCCATGCGTACGCCACGTCGGAGGATCCGTCGAAGAACATATCCACGCCCTTCATTGCTTGGCCGTCCACCGTCACTGATCGCCACGGTCAGGCATCGCACATGGTCTGCAATGACGCGATATGCGACATCGATTGGATCGGTCAGATCAGCCCCATATGGGCGTACACCGGTTGCCTGCTGTATCGCTTCGAACAGCGGCGTCCAGAGGTCGGTGTCGTAGTTGCTG
>JAQWRC010000239.1 GCA_029243925.1 Phycisphaerales bacterium | reverse complement strand
CGCAGGCTTGCCATGCAGCGTCGGGAAATGAACTCGATGTTTGAAGGCTTGGACATGGTGGGGGCCACGATGCAGCGCATTGATGAGCTCAAGCAGATTGGCAAGGCAGGTCGGCAGCTGAAGATCGACAGTACCGGTCGGCCGCAGGGCATGCGAGAGAACACGAACCCTTGAGCCGCGACGCGGTGGAGACTGAACCCGGATGGTGAGCAATACAACACCCCCGATTGTCGAAGCCGTCGGGCTGTCCAAGGTCTTTCGGGACTTCTGGATGCGCACCAAGGCTCGCGCCGTCGACCACATCGATTTTGAAATCCGACCGGGTGAGATCTTCGGACTTCTTGGTCCAAACGGTTCCGGGAAGAGTACGACGATCAAGATGATTCTCGGCCTGCTGCACAAGACGTCCGGACGTCTTGTGGTGTTCGGCAAGGCGCCTTCCGATGTCATGGTCAAGAAACACATCGGATTTCTTCCCGAAGAGTCCTACCTGTACCGGTATCTGAATCCAGTGGAGACATTGGATTACTACGGCAGGCTGTTCGGCCTGGATCGTGCGACCCGCAAGTCGCGCACGGAGGAGTTGCTGGAGATGGTCGGCTTGACGCATGTCGCGCATCGAGCCATCGGCGAGTTTTCAAAAGGCATGACCCGGAGGATCGGCATTGCACAGGCGCTGATCAATGACCCGGAGTTTCTGATACTCGACGAGCCGACCTCTGGCCTTGACCCCATCGGAACGAAACAGGTGAAGGATCTGTTGCTGAACCTCAAGGCTCGCAACAAGACCATTCTGCTCAGCAGCCACTTGTTGGCGGATGTCCAGGACGTCTGCGATCGCATGGTGATGCTCTACGGTGGAACCATTCGAGCTGAAGGCAGTGTGCATGATCTGCTTGAAGATTCAAATTCCACCGTGATCCAGGCGCCTCGTCTCAAGCCTACCACGATCGATCGAATCGAAAAAGTGCTTCAAGAGGAGGAAGGCGTCGGCATCGAGCGCATCAGCCAGCCGCGACAACGGCTTGAAGATCTGTTCCTTGAGATCGTCGAAGCCGCGCAGCGCGAGCATGTCGAGACTTCAGGTGTCACCGATACCGGTGGTACGGCGGACTTCCTTCGTCATCAAGAAGGCGAGGCGCTCATTGATACCCTTGTCTCTCAATCCGAATCTGCAGAGGATGTTCGATCTGTTGAAGTGGTGCAATCAGATACCACCGAGATCGATGACGATGTACTCAGTTCACTCGTCGATGCGGCTCCGGCTCCGGAAGTCCGTGCGAGTGAGGTGAAGCAGGCGGAGCAGGGGCCGGCCGAAGTCGATCACTCGATGATCGACGATCTCATCGGCGGAGAGCCATCCCGGGATGACAGCGAGCCAGCATGAATCTTGTCAAAAGATGCCATCGCTGGATTACGGACCTGCAAAGAAGGCTTGCGTTCAAGATCGCGTTGTCGGTCCTGTGTCTTGCCGGCTGCTCGGCGTACTTCGCTCCGATGCTCGTCAAAAGTTATGGCTACGCATCGTCTGCACGTGGGATCGCCACGGCATTCACTGGTCCTGAGGGTGATCGATTCGTTCGGACCCTGCGTGAAACCGGCTCAGTGAAGATTGATGGCGAAGTGCATGCCATTCCTTCGGAACTTGCCCCGACGCTCTTCGCTGAAGACGGGTCGTTGACTGATCTGAACTTCACAATGTTCTTGATGTTGCGTGACCAGATACCGACGTGGGGTCCTCAGTGGCTGCTTCAGCAGCCGACGACGACGTGGATCTTCTATGGCGCGGTTTCGGTCATGTTGCTGATCGGCGTCTGGCTCGAGCTCTTCATCACGGGCTTGTATTTCACCGCATGTACGGCTGCCGGTGTGTCATTGGCATGGCTGTTGGGTTCACGTGACGGAGTATTCGCACTTGCCGGCATTGGCATGCTGCTGTTTACATTCGTGTTGCTGATACGACTGGTCAGTTTGCTGCTCAGTGCGCCGGAGCAGGTGATGGCGATTGCGCATACCGTGATCAAGGAAGCTTCGCGCAGTCGCATATCGCTGATTTTCATTCTGATTCTCCTGATTCTGCTGCCGCTGCTTCCTTTCTGGCTGGACCCGGAAGCGCCACTGCGGCATCGAGTCCAGACCTTCATCAGTCGAAGTGTCGGCATGACGTTTGCGCTCTGTGCTTGCATGACTCTGGTGCTTGCATGTGCCACGGTGGCCTTTGAGATACGAGATCGTCAGATCTGGCAGGTCATGACCAAGCCGGTGAGCAAGATCCGGTACCTGATGGGGAAATGGCTTGGTGTCGTGATACTCAATGCGGTCGTCTTGCTGATCTCCGGGATGGCGACCTTCCTCTACATTCAGTACCTGAGAACCACCGACGTGGCGCAGGGGCTGCAGGGTGATCTCGACCGATTGGCCGTGCGTGAGGAGGTACTGACCGCCCGCACATCGGACTATCCGGTGTATGAGCCGATACCGCAGGATGTGCTTGATGCGATGGTGGCGGAGACGATCGCCAACGACCCGCAGAATGAACGGTACGGAAACAACCTGCCTGACTATATTCGGCGTGGCATCGAACGCCGCATCAACCGTGAACTTGATTTCACAAGACGCACCGTTCCACCAGGACGTGATGGTGAGCCGGGGGCCAGAACGTATTTCTTCACTGGGCTGAAGGATGCCTACGGCGGGCGATCGCCGTTGACGCTCCGCTACCGATTGATGCTTGGTGATGCCGAGGAAACGGACAACTATTCAGTAGGATTTGTCTTCAATCAGAACATGGATACGCTGCAGGTACGTGAGTATGTCCCGACGATGTCGCACTTCACGCTTGTGCCGCCGGATCTCGTTCAGCCCGATGGGTCTCTTGAAGTCACCATTTTGAACTTGTATGAGCAGCAGCCTGGGAAAACAATTGGTCGCATCTACTTTGAGGAGGATGACTTTGAAGTGCTCTACAAGGTGGGTGGCTTCGAAGCGAACTTCCTGCGTGCAATGCTCGTGATGTTGATCAAACTCGGCTTTCTTGCCGGGTTGGCCGTCTGCTTTGCTACGTTCCTGAGTTTCCCTGTCGCGTGCCTGTCATCCTTCACCGTCTTCATGGCGGCAACGCTTGGTCCGTATCTTGCCTGGTCGCTGGAATACTACGTGCCAGCCGAAGCCAATCGGGTGGATTGGTCGAACATCGGCGTAGCGATTCAGTGGGTGTTTGAAATGGGGATTCGCCAGATTGCCCGATTGTCCGTCTTCCTGCTGGAGGCGTTCGGGCAGTATCGGCCCACAAATGACCTGGTCAATGGCCTGGTTGTGTCTTGGGGCACGGTATTGGGCAGTTTTATTCGACTTGCTGTGATCTGGTCGGGTCTGACGCTCGTAACAGGGTGGTTGATACTCCGGAAACGCCAGTTGGCGATCTACAGTGGGGGGCAGTCCTGATACATGCGTGGTGACCGACTCATCCAGATTGGTGCACTTGCCTTTGCCGCTGCAGCGTTTACGGGTGCAGGTGTGCTGCTGCCGAGCATCATGAAGCAGTCGGAAGATCATGGGCTTCGGTACACGGACGTCTCAGTGGATGGTGCACCGCCATTCATTGCGATTGGCACTGCTATCGGTGCGATGCGCGGCTTGATCGTCGATTACCTGTGGATCAAGGTGAACCTCATGAAGGACCAGGGCCTCTATTACGAGGTGATGGCCGATGCGGAGATGATCACCAAACTGCAGCCTCGATTTGCTCCGGTGTGGACATTCCATGGTCACAACATGGCCTACAACATCTCCGTGGCGACCAATACGCCCGAGGAGCGTTGGGAATGGGTGAACGCCGGCATTCGACTCGTGCGCAACGATGGGATTCGCGCCAACCCAAACGATCTGGTGTTGCACAAGGATCTCGCCTTCTGGCATGCCCACAAACTTGATGGAGTCAGTGATGACGCTCATCTGTTCTACAAACTTGAGTTTGCACGTATGTGGCATTCCTTGCTGGGCGAGCCTCCGGTCGATTGGCAGGAGCGGGTAGCGTGGATCAAGGCGATTGCGGATGCGCCAGGTACATTGCAGGCAGCCGAAGTGCAGACTCCGGGTGTCCTTGAACTGGTCGAGCGGTTGACGAATGATTTCTCGGAGCTCCAGGAAACCGGGGAGCCGTTTGCGATCAACCAACGTTTCCTTGGCACCATGGCCTGGTGGGATGCGATCAACGAACACTCGTATGTCGCCAGCACACTTGGCGCCGCTGATGAACTGCGCAGCAGGAATGACCGGTTGTTCCTGATTCTTGATCAGATGGCACGCGATCCCGAGTATGCGGAGGCATGGGAAACGCTCATGGCACACGCGCGAAAGCGTGTGCTG
>JAQWRC010000234.1 GCA_029243925.1 Phycisphaerales bacterium | reverse complement strand
ATTTCGTTGAAGGCGACGCCTTCAAACGCGATGCCTCCATTGACGAGGACGTCTACCTCTGGGGCATCAGGGCTCAGATGTGCGATGCGTACGTTTCCTGCATTGGCCGCCGTTGCGATGGCGATGGAGGCGATGCTTGTGGTCAGTAGGTTTTTCATTTGGGTACTCGGCTTTCGTGTTTCTGTGCTTGAGGGGATTCGTGTCTTGAGCGAGGGCTGCCATTGGGATGGCGTCATGTGCGCCGCCATCCCACTGGCGAGCCACTCAGGGGGAGGGATTGGTTGAAGCAGTACGTTCTTCTTGGACCAGGACGGCATCGATGACGTGGATGACGCCGTTGGAGGCATCGATGTCGGTCATGACGATTCCGGCGTTGCCGACTCGTGCAGCTCCGTCTGTGATGCGAATAGGCAATGTGGTGCCTGCCAGTGTCTTGGCTTGTCCAAGCTTTACAGCTGTTGGGGAGTACACGCGACCTGCAACCACATGATGCTTGAGAATGGAGGCGAGTTTGTCCTTGTTTTCTGGAAGCAGAAGCATGGCGATCGTGTCATTGCCGAGTGCGGCAAATGCATCGTCTGTTGGTGCAAAGACAGTAAATGGTCCTTGGTGGCTCAGGGTTTCAGCAAGACCTGCCTCACTTGCTGCTGCAAGGAGTGTTTTGAAATTCCCTGTGGATGATGCAGTGGCGACAATGTTCTGGTCGCTTGGAAGCAAGACGGAATCAATGACGTGGATGACGCCGTTGGAGCATTCGATGTCAACAGTGGTGATTGCAGCACTGTCGGCAAATGCCCCTCGATCATTCAGGTCGAACTGGAGCCATTGGCCATTGACCGTTTCAGCCCCTGTCATTGAAGTGACGTGGGCGGCATCCAAAGCACCAGGCAGAACGTGGTAGGTGAGTACACCAGCCAGTGCAGCCTTGTTGTCCTTTTCCAGGAGCATTTCGACTGTGCCTTCTGGCAGAGCTGCAAAGGCACGATTGGTTGGTGCAAATACAGTGAATGGTCCTTCACCGGAGAGGACATCAGCCAGATCAGCGGCCTTGATGGCTGCGGTCAGGGTGGAGAAGTCGCTATTGGTGGATGCGACCTCGATGATGCTTGGGTGGGTTGGGGTTGCTGCGGCGGCACGAGATGCTTCACAAGTCTGTCCAGACGTGGCAAGCAGTGCGGTAAGGGCGATTGAGGCGGAAAGCATGTTCATTTCTCCATAAGTGAGTGAAGTACAGGTGATGCGGATAACGTCCAAAACGTTCAAATCAACCACAACGTCCACACAATACAGCTGCCTACGGGGAATGCAACCCAATTATGAGGTAAAATCGTCCAAAACGTTCAAATGTTTACATATGAGCTCAAATGCCGATTAGACTTCAAGCAATGAACATGAACTCAGCACAACGGAATATCTCGCCCCGCCACCTAGCCACAGCTATTGGAATGAGCGAATCCTCACTGAAACGGTGGGCAGACCGTGGCTTTTTGTCCGTTACACGAACGGCAGGGGGTCACCGACGAATCTCCATTCCGGAAGCGATTCGCTTTATTCGTGACCGGGAACTTGTCATTCAGGACCCAATGCTCCTTGGCCTGCCTGGTTCAGCGGAAACCTACAGTCCAGATGGTGGCAACGTATCTGACACATTCCTGCATGCACTGCAGTCGGGTGATCTTGACGTAGCACAGTCATGCATTCTGGCCCGATACATGTCAGGA
Source organism: Phycisphaerales bacterium (assembly GCA_029243925.1). GTDB lineage: Bacteria > Planctomycetota > Phycisphaerae > Phycisphaerales > SM1A02 > SP202. Next base: position 2,726 of record JAQWRC010000234.1, on the reverse strand, counting down.
AGTTCCATCGCGGAGATTGGCGATGGCCCTGTGAAATCTGCATTGCAGTTCCTTGGCGCCCAAGGACATGAAGGCGATTCGATCATAGTCGAGCATCGTGCAACAGAGTTGTGCGTGCAACTGATCCACCAGCTTCGTAGCTTGGCTCGGCCAAACACCTTCAGTTTTACGGCCGTTGGTGGTGGGGTGTCTGGAGACCCATATGTCCTCCCTTCATTGTTGGTGGCTTCGGTCATCGCGGAGCATGGAGGCGACGCAACCAACTTCGGCCCCAACACTCCGTTTGATGCAATGCGACATCAGTCAACGTTGCTTGAAAAGTCAAAACGTCCTGATCTGGTCTGGATCTCAGTCAGCGAAACACATGATCCCCGCTCGCTGTCGGCAGATATTTCGACATTTGCCGGTGAGTGTTCCGAGGCGGGCATGCAGGTTGTTGTGGGAGGACGTGCTGTCAGTGAGTTGACGTTGGATCAGATCAGTGGGCTCACCGTACATGCGACGCTGACAAGCCTCAGCGGTTGCGTCCAGCAGCTTGGCTCCCGAAATGAAGTTGCCTGATCATCAACTCGGCGATCCAGCCGGTTGATACCATCTATACCGCAATGCTGAATTCGCCTATTGGACGCCTCAGGATCATCAGCCTCGTAGAAGGAGTTTCATTTCTTCTTCTGCTGGGCATCGCCATGCCATTGAAGTACTTCTGGGGCATGCCATGGGCCGTCTCGTTTGTGGGCATGGTGCATGGGGTGCTCTTCCTTCTGTTCTGCGTGGCGCTGCTCAATGCGATGCTGGCCGTCAGATGGAAGTTGAAGCACCCGATTCTGATCTTCCTCGCCTCGTTGATTCCATTCGCCCCCTTGTGGGTCGAGCACTGGCTTCGCAAGCAGCATGCGCTCGAGCGTGAAGGGCGATGAGCATTCCGGAACTTCAGCGATTCGCCCAGCTGGCACTGGATGGAATCGATCGGGAATATCCGTACCACCTTCTGCATCTCTTTCCCGAAGCTGGCGTGGTGCAGTCGCCGCGATCCGTGACTCCAGTCTTCTGGGGTTGCTTTGATTGGCATTCCGCGGTGCATGGGCACTGGCTGCTGGCTCGATCGATGGACCTGCTTGCCGGAACAGAGTTCGCCCAGCAGTGCCGCAGCGCATTGGATCGCAGTCTGACGTTTGAAGGGCTGGAGGTCGAGCAGCAGTACGTTACCGCACGTCCTGGATTTGAACGTCCTTACGGTCTGGCCTGGGTATTGACGCTGGCGTGTGAGCTGCAGTTGCAGGATGACGAGGATGCTCGTCGCTGGCGAGAGTCGCTTCGGCCCCTGGAGCATACGGCGGCGGATCATCTGCGGCAGTGGCTGCCGAAGTTGACACACCCCAACCGAACAGGAACACACAACCAGACTTCATTTTCAATGGTGCTTGCTCTGGACTGGGCCCGGGTGATGGGTGATGAACACATGCTGTCACTGCTGGACGAACGCGGCCGGGCATTCTTTGGATCCGATCATGACTATCCGCTGCATCTGGAACCTTCCGGAGAGGATTTTCTCTCCGCATCCCTTGGTGCAGCGTGGTTGATGAGTCGTCTGCTTGATCCGTCCGAGTTCGAGCTCTGGCTGGATCGCACAATGCCCGGCCTGGGTCGTGATGCCGCACTTGGTCCAGTCAGTCCACGTGATCGAAGCGATGGACGTTTGTGCCATCTTGATGGTCTGAATCTGAGCCGCGCCTGGATGCTCCGGGATATAGCGGCCCGATTGGAGGCGGATGATGTTCGGCTGCGACCTTTGGAAGCATCCGCTGGAGAGCATCAGACTGCGGGCTTGGTCGGGGTGTCAGGTGAGTACTACGCAGGCTCGCACTGGCTGGGCACATTCGCCGCCTATCTGCTGCACCGTCGCATGGTCTCGTCGGCGGGGGAGATCGGCTAGAATCTCCGATCTGGACCCTCTGCCGGCCATTGATTGTCACCCTGCCCCCCGAGCGAACCGATGCCTGATACGCCCACCATCATCTGGACTCATACCGACGAAGCGCCTGCGCTGGCGACTTGCTCGTTCCTTCCAATCGTCCGTTCCTATGCAGATTCAACTGGCGTCCGGATCGAACTTCGTGACATCTCACTGGCGGGGCGGATTCTCGCGCACTTTCCCGAGCGATTGTCAGATGAGCAGCGCGTCGAGGATGCTCTGGCTGAGTTGGGTGATCTTGCGGAACGGCCAGATGCCAACATCATCAAGTTGCCCAACATAAGTGCCTCGGTGCCGCAGTTGAAGGCAGCTATTGCCGAGTTGCAGGCCAAGGGATGTGACCTTCCGGAGTATCCGGAGGATCCTGAATCGCCAGAACAGCAGGAGATCAAGTCTCGGTACGACAGCATCAAGGGCAGTGCGGTCAATCCGGTCCTGCGGCAGGGCAACTCCGATCGGCGTGCTCCCAAGGCCGTCAAGGAATATGCCCGTGCTCATCCGCATCGCATGGGTGCATGGGCGAGTGACAGCAAGACCCACGTGTCGAGCATGTCCGGTGGTGATTTCTTCAGCAATGAACAATCCGTGACGATTTCTGATGCGACGACGGCACGCATCGAGCACGAAGCAGCGGATGGCACGGTCACCGTGCTCAAGGATGGTCTTGAACTGCAGGCTGGTGAAGTTCTTGATGCGACGTTCATGAGTGCAACCGCTCTGGAATCCTTCCTGCAGCAGCAGATCGAGGATGCAC
>JAQWRC010000229.1 GCA_029243925.1 Phycisphaerales bacterium | reverse complement strand
ACTTCACGGCGATCATCAACCCGCCCAACAGTGCAATTCTCGCAGTCGGTGCTGTGCAGCAGAAGCCGGTCGTTCGAGATGGCGAGATTGTTGTCGGCCATGAAATGTCAGCAACCTTGAGCAATGACCATCGCGTTGTCGATGGAGCAACCGCAGCCAGTTATCTGGTCAGTCTGAAAGAACTCATTGAGAATCCGGGCATGGCGATCGTTTGAGCCCACCCTTCAAGCCCTTGTGAGGTGCATACCATGAGTCAGGCCACTACTACTCCCAACGTCCCCCGACTGTATGACGATGATGGTGATCATCTGATTCAGGCCGACAAGCGATCCTCACGTGTCGTGTTGCTCCCTTCAGGCAATCCCAAGGAGGCGAGTACCGATCGTGATCGGATTCGCATTCAGTGGGGGCAGCATCTGTTGGCGGACCTGCTGGCAGGGCGGTATCGAACGTTGGTCTGTGGCGTCAATACCGAGGACAACACCGGGGGCATCATTGGCATGCTTGCCGAACTGCTGCCCACGAGCCAGTGGAATGCAAGCTCCATCACGGCTCATGCTCAGATGTTTGCGGAGTCCGCCGGCAATGAGGACATGCTGGTGCTGAAGTACGACATGGATGCCGTCGAGGTGCTGGCGCTGCTGCGACCCAAGGGACGTGACCACTTCGCATTGGGCGATTTGAAGCGAGGATTTGAGAAAGTCGCTTCGATGATTGATTCTCGGTCAGAGCGATTGCCGTGTGCAAGCGTGAGTTTTCTCGGCGCCAAATCCAACGGTCTCTTTGATGACAGTGGCAACGAGCCATCGTTTGAAAGTGTGCTCCGCACCATGTTCGAAGCGGGGTATCGCGGCGACATCTACCCGTCGCTTGGCATGTGGGAGTTGGCTCCGACGGCAGTCTGGGCGTCGTACCCATTCAGTGATTCGCTGAAGGTGATGCGATCTGGCGGCTTCTGAACCCGTGAGTCGTGGGCTCAGTTCGTGCCGGCAAGTTGCCGCACGGTCATCATGAATGTTCTGGTCATCTGCCGGTGCAGCAGCACCGCGCCGGTTGCGTAGCAGCCGGCAGTCAGCGTTCCTCCCACCAGAAGCCAGATGAAGCTGATCGTGTTTTCGCCAAGGGCATTCGGCAGCCACTCGCTTGGCTTGAGCCCAGTCAGAATGATGTTCGCCGGACTGATGGTGGCTGCCATGGGAGCAAAGATGCCCGAAGAGTTCATGACGGGCACTGCGCAGAGGCTGAGGGTGACGATGAGCCCGCCGATGATCAGGATGCCGGTGATGACGGAACCGATGCTTCCACGACTGCGGATCGACCACATGAGCCCGATCATCACGCAGAACGCCGTGAATGGAACGAATACCAGTGCAAATGCAACCACTGCCTGCCACTGAATGAGCGGGATATCGATGGTGACTCCGCTGGCCAAAGTCATGGTCGAGTCCACCGGCGTGCCAAAGCCATGCATGAAGGTATAGAGCATGACCAGCACAAGTGAGGCGATGGGGACGCACATGATCGGCAACAGAAATCGGATGACGCCGCGGTGTTTGCCGGCCAGATAGGGACCGGGTTGGATTGGCGTAGTGAGGATGATGTCCAGTGAACCATCTTCCCGTTCCTTGCTGACGGCAGTGGCGCTGAGGTTGATGGCAACCAATGTGACCAGGCAGACTTCTCCAAGAACGAGAAATCCGATGGACTCCCTGAGGTTGGCCAATGTCATCGATCCAGACGCGTGCAGCCAGAGAATCATGATGGTGGCCAGGAGAGTCGCGGCTACGAATCCCCATCTGGCGATGATTCCGCTCCAGTTTCCTTGGCCCCGGTGGGACTCACGCCACGCCACGGCATTTCGGCCAACGGGTCTGGGCTCTCGTTCGAGTGCACCGCTTGGGGCAAGGCCGAACAGCCTTCGAAGTGTTGTTTCTGTGCCTCCATTGCGAGCGAAGATTCGGACACAGAGGGTGGAGGAAACAACCAGCAGTGTGCTGGTCGTGATGCAGAGCCAGACGAAGGTGGCTACTGGCTTGGCCAGCCACAGTCGTGTCAGCCAACTGGAATCCATCTGGTCATGGGGGACATAGGACTTTGAAGCCAGCAGTACTTCAAGGGCAAGGAATGGGTTCAATGGCGTCATGATCGTCGTCCAACTCGAATCAACCGTTCCGGGAACGGGGACACGAATCTGCCGATCGATCGCGTAGGTGATAAAGAGCGCCGCCACGATTCCACAGTAGAAGGCGAACACGGATCGTTTGCCGCCAGCTCGTGTGACGCTCAAGGTGACGGCGACAGCGGCGACGAGCAGTGAGGTCGAGGCTGCGATGGCAAATGCACCGAAGATGGATTCGCCGGGAACGCCGCCGAAGAATCGGAGAATCATGAACAGCGGCAGGCTTGAGATCAGCAGCGCAAGGACAAAGAACCATCTTCCAAAGAGATTGCCCAGCACGATCTGAATGGAACTCAGCGGAGTGGTCAGCAGTATGTCCCACGTACGTGGATTTGATTCGTGGGCAATGGCCCCGGCCATGAAGATGGGTGTGATCAGGCACACGAGGAGCACTTCCAGCACACTGACCCAGGTGAAGATGGTGGCGCCGCTGGCGGCCAGTTCACGTAGGGAGAGGCTGCCACTGCTGACGCTGAAGAGCAGCATGCTCAGCATCATCAGGATGAGCACGCCAAGAAATGCACCCCGAAGAAAAAACTGCTTGCTGCGACAAGAGCCATTTCGGACCACTCGAAGGCCAATGGGATTGGTCGGCAGCAGTCTCAGGAGCCAGTGAAAGAGGGCAGGCATGGGTGGGTGAATGGTCGATCTGGGGTCAGAAGGGGACTTGGGAGGATTTCGGTCTTGACATGAGCCCGGGGCACTTCGAATAATGGTACTCGGACCATTTCCCGAAGGTGCTCGGTTTGATGGGATGTCCCTCATTCCACCCTTCGGTTTCATTCGGTTAGTCCCGTGACGACATGGGTGCGACCGTTCACACCGGCATCAGCCGGCATTTCCGATGGCCACGCGCATTGGCGTGTGCCTGTATCGCTCCGCGAGAGGGGCGGTGCACATCGGGCGTGATAGATTGAGAACGAGCGAATCAGGCTTTGGACAGTGTGCAACAAATTCGTGTGAGGAGCTGATCCGTCCCTTCAGGGCGGAGTGGCATTGCATGAAGACAGAAGTGCTCCCCAGCGTCATCTCCGGGGGGTAGACAGGGTGTTGCTGGGCGGGCGAGACAGACATGTCGCCTGTACTGAACGAATCCACTATGTGTCGTCAAGGGGATCCACGCAGGACGTGGGTGCGCCTCGTTGCGCCTGGCTGGCCAATAGGGAGTGATTCCCATGCCCCTCGTGACGCTCGCTGAAATCAGCATGATGGAAACAGTACTTGTGGCTGTTGGTGCCATGCTGGTGGGTGCTGCCATCGGTGTTGTTCTGCTTCGACTGA
>JAQWRC010000226.1 GCA_029243925.1 Phycisphaerales bacterium | reverse complement strand
TGATCCTTCAACCCCTGCTGGATGAAGACCGAGCGGATGATGACGAACGTGCAGAAGATGTAGAAACTGATGCTCGCGATGGACCGAACACCTTCCAACGTACTGCTTTCCACTCCCCACGGCACCCACAACAGGAGGATGATGACGCCGACAAGCACGGCGGTGAACGTGAGGATCAATCGGCTCGTGCTCACGGTGAATACCGCAATGATGGGCACGGCTGAAAAGATCAGCCTCATCGAAAGGTCGGGTTCCATGCCATGTTCTTCGAAGATCGGATAGATGATGAGCAGGCCAAGCACTGAAATCATCAGTGGGAGGCAGCGACCTTGCAGCCAACTGAGAACAGGAATTCGGGTTGGAAGTGGATCTGGCATGGCGAAGCAGGCACAGTACGAGCAGCATGAGTTGGGGTCAATCAAGAGAATCAACGGTGAATATGACACCACGATGTGAATCGATGACGGCAAAGTCCACATTTTCACGGCCAGCAGCCGAATGCGGCGATATCCTGAAACAGGTACGATCAGGAACACACCCGACTATGCGTAGTTCACCCCAACCATCCATGCACCGTTCAGCCGCCAGAGGGTTCACCCTCACTGAACTCATGACCGTCATTGCCGTCGTCAGTGTGCTCATGGCCGTTCTGGTCATGGCCCTCAGTTCGACCCACGATGCCAGCCTTGCAACGGTATGCCTCTCCAATCAACGCCAACTGGCCAAGGGCGACGTGTCATTTTCCGTTGACAACAAAGGCAAACTCTGGCATCCGCGAACCTCCAGCGAGGACGCTCCCGACTTCTCGGATGAAGGCAAGTCGCGGATCTGGGTTGACGACATTGCTCCGGGAAATGCGACGGACGAAACACTTCGCGAGTCCAACTCCTTCCCATACCTTGGCAACATTGACGTCTACAAATCGCCACTGGACGCAACGACTCGACTGCGAAGCTATTCGCTGAATGCCCTTGTCGGCGTCAACAAGGGGGCTGATGACCACCAGGAATATTCAAACAACTGGGGCTCGCCAAATATTTCGCCCAACTACGTCCCATGCCCGACGCTGGCTCGAGTCTCGCAGCCATCTCGCACGCTGTGCACCATTGGCGAGGAAGACGCGGACACCTACGAAGACGGAACGGTCATGGACAATCGCCACGGCTGGCTCGTCCACCCCGGCTCACCCACATCATTCACGCCCATCTGGATTGATGAACCCCCACTTGACTGGGATCCAGGCAAGGTCCACCTCAGCTACATGGACGGATCTACCTTTACGTACCAGTTGTCCGACTACAAGAATCTCCGCGAAGCGCTCGACTCCCACAATCAGACTGTTGCCAGTGTGGATTACGAGTTCTTTCGGATGATCATGCTGCCAGGTCGGCTTGAGCAGTAGCACCAGGACGCGGATGTTCGAACTCCGCGAACCAGGTTGCACACCCGGCACACGGAGTCCCGCCTTGGCAGCGCGTCCGGCGAGCCGAACACCTCAACACTGACCAATGTTGCCGAGGACCTCCACCACGTCCTGCATGTCCACGATGCCGTCTCCATTGACATCGCAGCTGGGACAGTTGCCGTTTGTCACGGCCATCCAGACGAGGATCGCATCATCGATATCCACATCTCCGTCGGCATCGACATCCCATGGGCACGGCAAGCAGTTGTCGCTCATCGTGTTCCCAAGAAGGTCGATCCATGGACCCTGGACATGATTTGGGGTGTTGGCACAGAAGAACGTGTCTTTGATCCACGCCGGGTCGATTGCCAGGATCGCGCCACCGGCGAAACTGCTGTTGTAGCCAAGCACCGTGTATCCAAGATCAAGAGCCATGTTCGATGTGAAACTGCAGGCTTCGATATCCGCCTCGACGGCATCCAGATAGAGAGCGCCACCGTCCTGTGAGAAGTTGTGATCAAAGCTCGAGTCATAAAAGTAGGCTGTCCCGCCAATGAACGCACCTGCGCCACCATTTGTATGGCTGTCATTCTCCAGGAACTCGCACCCATCGAATGCGACCGTGCTGTTGGAACTCCAGATTCCACCGCCTGGATACTGGGACGAGTTCCCCTGAAAGACGACTGAGTCGAACAGGAGGTTCGTATCCAAGGCGGCAACGCCAGCGCCCGTGACGCTCGATGAGTGATGCCTGAACTGCGTGCCATGCGCCTGAATATCGCCTTGGCGGATCAGCCAACCACCGCCCATTGAATTGCCGGAATTGTTCTGTACGAATATCGACCCCTGATCCACGCACGTGGACTCTCTCGTATACAAGCCACCACCGCCGTCATACGCAAGATTGTTCAGGAAGGTGCAGTTGGACATGTCCAGGACTTCCTCGACATGCCAAACGCCACCACCGAACTTCGACTGGTTTCCGCGGAAGACGACCTCGTCCATTGCCAACGCCGATCGCCACGAGTAGATGCCACCGCCGTAGCTGTGTCCCAAGGTGCTGGATTTGTTGTCTGCGAAGTACGTATTGGACATGATGACCTCCGAGTACCTCGTTCCCAGGCCAACGCCATCCACTCCCGTGTTGCTGATGAAGTAGCACCCGTCCATGATCGCCTTGCTGCCCTGCTGGCCATCAGCCGCACCTGGTCCCAGGTTGACAATCCACACACCTCCGCCGTTGGGAGCATGGTTCTGCTTGAACGCACAGTCGTACACCTCGATCGTGGCATCTGCCATGCTTGCACACGACGTCAAGCCACCACCTGAACCAGTATTCATGACGCTATTTTTCATGAAGGAACATTCCCGGACAAGGAGGGACCCAGACTGGTTTCGAAGTCCCCCCCCCACTCGGAGCGCTGTTCTTTTCGAACTGGCAGTTTTCAACCAGAGCAGAGCCGTAGGCTGTCATCATCCCGCCGCCACCACCCCAATTATCCGTAACGAGGTTCTGGTAGAACATGCACTCACTGACCTCGATGTCACTTTCATCTCTGGACATGAGGCCACCACCGCCATGCAGCGCCTGGTTGCCCTCGAACATGCACGAATGCACGGTCGGGGTGGATTTTGAGCTCGCCATTCCCCCACCACAATCCGCAGCGTAATTCCTGTCGAACATGCATCCCTCGATGAGCGGGGAGCCTTGGTAGACATAGAGACCTCCACCATCGGCGGCATCATTTCGAGTCAAGCGGCAGTTGATGACGCTGGGGCTGCTGTTGGAGATCCAGATCCCCCCACCGACTTTCATGCCGTTCGCTGGATGCGGCGCACCCTTGCCATAGACGATCGTCACGTTCTGCAGAACTGCATCTGGCCCCTCTCCGTCATCGAACGTGACCACTGCGCTGTCGAGACCCCACCCTGAAATGATTGCCGCGGCACCTGCTGCCGGACCACCGATTCGTATGTTCTTGCCCTTGTAGTCGATGCACTCTCCGTACCAACCAGGAGCAAGGCTGATGACATCGCCATCCACAGAGGCAGTGATTGCCTCGGTAATCGTCCCGTACTGTCCGGGCACCTGGAGCGTGTCTGCCGTGGCACTGCTGGCAATAACGATGATTGCCGCACCGGTGGTGACTTGATTTCGCATTGTTTCTTTCCTTGCATGCCCTGCAGGCCGGGAGGGGTGATCCACCATGGCACGGATCCTGTCCTGCTTTGCCACGGGGAAGGCGACGGGCCCGATGCATCGACGCCAGGGTGCGGAAGTCCGATCCCGCTGAGCCACCACCCTCTATGCACCCAAGCAGGCTTTGTGTGATGTGATTGAACTTCAAATGCCCACCACCGAACCGGAGAATGTGAAGTTCGAAGCCCGTCAGGAGTGTTTCCTGTTGCTCTGGGGACTCCTATTGCTACGCTGTGTGGATGCTCAATCTCACCCGAATCGTGCTTTCCGGTCTTGCCACCCTGGCCTCTGCGTCGCTCCTCATGGCCGCCGCCGGACCCACTCTTTCCTCCAATTCCGAAGATTCCGACGCCAATCGAGGCGTCATCGGACCTGATGTGGTCTGCTGGATTGCAGCTGATGGACACGCCTTCTACGGCAGCGTTGATGGCATCGGCGGATATTCAACCGGCACGACATCCTGCAATTACGGCGACGTTCCGGCCGCATGGTATGGCGGCACGACCGAAACGCCGCTGATTGCGCAGAATGCCTACCGACTGCATCAAGGTCGATTTGAGCAAATCGGCATGTCTTGGCTGAAGCATTCCTTTTGTGCCCTCAGCCAGGGAGGCTGCGGCG
>JAQWRC010000223.1 GCA_029243925.1 Phycisphaerales bacterium | reverse complement strand
CAACACCCTCATTGCGTCTTCGGAAGGCGGCGTGGAAATCGAGGCCGTCGCTGAATCCAACCCAGATGCGATTCTCAAACTACCCATGCATCCCATCAACGGGCTCGACCCGAAGCAGGCGGCGGAACTGGCGGCCAAGCTGGACTTCCAAGGCGATCAACTCGATCAGGCCGTGGACATCATGACGCGGTTGGCGACGCTCTTCGTCGACAAGGACGCCTCACTGGCGGAAATCAATCCGCTCATCGTGACCCCCGCGGGTGAAGTCATGGCCATCGATGCGAAGTTCACCTTCGATGACAATGCCATGTTCCGACACAAGGATCTCCAGGCGCTGTTCGATCCATCCGAAGAGAACGCCGACGAACTGCACGCCAAGGAGTTCGGGCTCAGCTACATCGCCCTCGATGGCAACATCGGATGCCTTGTCAACGGAGCTGGCCTGGCCATGAGCACCATGGACATCATCAAGCTCGAAGGCGGGGAGCCGGCAAACTTTCTTGACGTCGGTGGTGACGCCTCGCTTGAAGCCATCACCGAGGCGTTTCGAATCATTCTCGGTGAACATACTGTTGCCGGCGTGCTGGTCAACATCTTCGGAGGCATCATGCAGTGTGACCGAATCGCCCATGCGATCGTCGCCGCGGCCGAGGATGTGGGGTTCACTGTTCCACTGGTCGTTCGACTGGAAGGGACGAATGTGGAACCGGCTCGAGCTATTCTTGAAGAGGCTCGGACGCGGTTGCCAACCATGGAGACCGCAACCGATCTTGCCGATGCTGCTCGCAAAGTGACCGCTGCCGTAGGCGTTGGTGCCTGAGAACGAACTTCGTGAGGCCTGCACATGCTCGTGCTTTGGGACATCGACGGCACGCTGCTCAGCAGTGAGGGATCCGGTGCGAAAGGCATTGAAATCGCCGGGCGCGAGCTGTTCGGCGCGGAGTTCTCGCTCGACGGGATCGAACTCGGCGGCCGACTCGACCCGCTCATTCTTCGTGACGTCTTCGCCATGATCGGGATCGATGACTTCGAGGCGCATCACGCGACCTACCGGGCCAGATACCACGACATCCTCAAGGAACTTCTGGCCGGTGAGCATTCGGTGCAGGCCCTGCCCGGCGCGGTGGAACTGCTTGATCGCCTTGAAGAGATGCCAGGTGTCACGCAGGCCCTAGTGACTGGCAACTATCAGGAAACGGCAGCGCTGAAATTGCAGGCGGCAGGCATCGACCCAGATCGGTTCGCCTTTGGCGTCTATGGCGATGAAGGCGCCGTGCGCCATGAGCTGCCGCCACTGGCCCTGGCCCGATATGAAGCCGATCATGGCGCTGCCGCGGATCATGTCGTTCTGCTTGGTGACACTGAGCACGACATCACGAGCGGGCAGGCGGCAGGGTGCCGCGTGTTGGCCGTCTGCACGGGGAGCCACGACAAGGCCCGACTGATTGATGCCGGGGCCGATCTTGTGCTCGATGATCTGTCAGAGGTGGATGCGGTACTCTCTTGGCTGCTGGCCAGTGCACAGGAGCCCGAAGAATGAGTACTTCAGATCTCGCCAAGCCAACCATTGAATCGCGTCGCATCGCTTCCATCGATGTACTTCGTGGTTTGGCCATGTTGGGCATTCTTGTCCTGAACATTCAGGCCTTCGCGATGCCCTTCGAAGCCTACGGCAATCCCTTCGCCTACGGCGACATCGAAGGATCCAACTACTGGGTCTTCACCTTTGCCATGCTGCTGGCGGACATGAAGTTCATGGCCATCTTCTCCCTGCTCTTCGGTGCCGGCATGGTGCTCTTCGTCGAGCGGCTGCTGGAGACGGGGCGTCCCGCCTACGCCGTCCACTACCGACGCATGGCCTGGCTGCTGGTCATCGGTCTCGTGCACGCCTATCTGATCTGGTACGGCGACATTCTCGTGGGATACGCCCTCTGTGGAATGATCGTGGTCTGGTGTCGCCGCTTCCGGCCCTGGTTGCTGTGTGTTCTTGGGTTGTGCCTCATCGCGGTCTGCTCGGTGCTGATGCTGGGATCAGGAGCACTGATCGTGAACTTCATGCCCGAGAAGTTGGCGATGACTGCGCATGGTTCGCAGCAGCAGTTGGAAAGCATTGCCTGGCAGTTGGAATCCTACACCGGAAGTTGGAGTGATCAACTTAGCCATCGCGGCTTGGCTGCGCTGATGGGGCAGACAGCCGGTCTCTTCTTCTTCGTCTTCTGGCGTGCCAGCGGCCTGATGCTGATCGGCATGGCGCTGTATCGCTGGGGTGTCTTCTCGGCCCAGCGTTCCAATCGCTTCTATCTGATCATGCTTGCGGTGGGGGTTCTGATCGGTCTTCCGTTGGTGGCCTTGGGCCTGCAGGCGGGGTGGTCGGTTGATTGGCAGCCCACCATGACCAAGATGATGACCAGCCAGATCAACTATTGGGCCAGCATCTTCGTGGCCTTCGGCTGGATTGCGTTGATCATGCTGCTGGTTCGCAGTGGCCTGGTCCCAGTGTTCCAGCATTGCCTAGCCAGCGTGGGCCGAATGGCCTTGAGCAACTATCTGTTGCAGTCGATCTTCTGCACCCTGATCTTCTATGGACATGGGTTTGGTCAGTTCGGCACGTGGGACCGCACCGAGCAGATGCTGCTGGTGCTTGCGTTGACGATCTGTCAGTTGATCTGGTCGCCACTGTGGCTTGGTGCGTTCCGATTCGGTCCCGCCGAATGGCTGTGGCGATCGTTGACCTACTGGAAACTGCAACCGATGCGGCGGCCGTCTACGACCGGATGATCTGCTCGTGGAGTGGCACCACGACTCCCGGAATGACTCGCTGCTCAGCAAGTCGTTCCGCATGACCGGCAAGTGTTCCGAAGATGGCCGGGAAGGTGTCGATCGCCTTGAATGGCCCTTGCTTTCGTACCGTCAGATACACGCTCAGAGGCTCGTCATCAAAGGCATGATTGGTGATCGACTTCGGGGAGGTTCTGGTCTTGATTTCAAGCGAAGCCTGCAACGTCGGATCGTTGTCGACCGCCAGACCGAGGAACGGCTGGACGTCGAGCAGGGTTTCGTCGTTGGGCTCAACAAGGTTGGCCAGAGGTGAGTCGGCCAGCAGGGCGTCGTAGACAATCTGGTTGCGATTGGCTCGAGCATGCAGATCAAACCCAAAGATGAGTTCGATCGCCTCGACATCAATGGCGTTGATCGAGAGAAACCACGGCGCTGTTTCAAGCACCAGTTGGTGCAGGGCATATGCCTGCTCAAGTGTTTCGGGGTTGACCCAGCCGCTGCGTACGGAAGTCTGACGCAAGGCAAGCCAGCTGTAGCGGCCCTCGGTCTCGGTGGATTCCAAGGCGATCTCGCCGTCGAAACGCCGCAGGCGATCCATGACGGGAACGACCTTTTTCACGCGATCGAAGAGATCCAGAATGGTCTCCCGCGTCGTGGGGAGATCCATCGTGACATCGATCTTCTGGTTGACGTAGAAGTCGGTGCACATGGCGCCGAATGAACTGCTCATGTCGACATGCTAACCCCTCCAGCGTGGCATGATCATGCTGGTGTGCACAACTCGTGCATGAGGGCGGATCTTTAGAGGGCTCGAATTCGCTCCGCCTCACCGGTGAGGCAACTCAATCGTGCTGTTTCGCAGAGGCGAAGGACATGGTTTCCCGTGCCAGGTGGATCGGGTTGCGGCGTGCCTTCGACGATGCGGGCGAGTTGTTCGGCGACCAAGCCTCCGACGCCCAGAGGTGCATCTGCAGAAAGGGTGCCTCGAGGCGCCCATGTTCCATCGGTGTGGATCCATTCGGAATCACGATCATCGATCATCAACTTCCCGTGTTCTCCAAGCACCAGAACCTGCCGGTCCCAGTCACCTCCTCGATCACTGACCATGATGGTGGCGCTGGCTCGATTGGAATATCGCATGGCCACGGAGAAGTGTCCGGAGGTGGATGCCACTGTGTCGGTCTGAAGTGGGTGCGGGCCAGCGTGTACGGCAAAGATTTCATCAGGGATGCCCACCAGATGGTGGACCATGTCCATGGCGTCATACAGGCGAGCCAGGAGAGACGATTGTCCTGCTCTGCAGATCATCGTCACATGGACACATTCAACATGCCCAAGTTGCTCAAGTGCGCCATTGGCGGCAAGGTAGCCGTCGACTTCGCGCATGGTTGGTGCCACATGCGCAGGCAAATCGCCTTCTTCCAATACGTCGAGTATGGAATCAGAGGGCATCGTGGATGTGGCGACCGGTCGGCTGGCCGTTCGAATTGCAGATCGCGTATCCGCATCAAGGGCATCATGAGCTGCAATCCACGCAATGTCGTGATCAGGGCTGATCAAGGCGGCTCGAAGATCGTCCAGACGGGGAATGCCGAGCGCGTCGGACAGCTCGATGGCCTCATTGGCATCCGGGGCGCCAATCCCGATCAGTTCAATCGCACCGCATGCTGAGGCGTCTTTCAGCACCTGCAACTGATCTGAATCAGCCCACGCTATGACCTTGGGAGAAGTCGACATGCTCGAATGGTACCGGGCTGTGGTAGACTTGGCCTGTGGACAGGTGATCGCTTCCGGCCTCGGCCGGGGGAGGAAAGTCCGAACACGGCAGGACACGGTGGTGGGTAACGCCCACCGGCCCATGATCGTCGGGCAAGGGAAAGTGCCACAGAAAGTAGACCGCCGGCTTCGGTCGGTAAGGGTGAAAGGGTGCGGTAAGAGCGCACCGCCCGTCTGGTGACAGGCGGGGCATGGTAAACCCCACCGCGTGCAAGCGCAAGCAGTCCTCGGTACGTTTCGGCGTGCGTCCGTAGTCCGCGGAATGAGGGCGGGTCGCGTGCAGGAGGCCATCGGCAACGGTGGTCCCAGATGAATGGTCACCGCCCGGTTCGCCGGGTGACAGAATTCGGCTTATGTCCATGTGACGATCAACATGACGCCCGGCGGAGGGAGACCTCCGCCGGGCGACCGTGTTGATCAGGAGCCGTCCCGCGACTTGAGCGTGACGGGAACGTCCATGTCCTTGTTGCCGCGTTGCACTCGAAGTGTG
>JAQWRC010000336.1 GCA_029243925.1 Phycisphaerales bacterium | reverse complement strand
TATGACAACAATGCGCTGAGCCTGGCGAAGATGGAAGCTCAGAAAGTCTACGATCGCAATGACGACGACCGCTGGGAAGCTGCATGGATCATGGGCCTGTGCAACGAACGACTGGGACGACGCGATGCCGCACGTGCCAACTTTGAAATCGCAGCCAACGCTCCAGATCCCACACTGGCATCCAGAGCACGAGCCATGCTCGGACAGAACATGCTCCAATCAGGCCACGCCGAGGCCGCCGCCATCCAGTTTGAACAAGCATGGCCACACCTCACGGGGAATGATCGCCGAGAATGTGCCCAGCATGCTGCTGCCGCCTGGGCTCAAGCCGGACAACATGACCAAGCTCGCCGCTGGAGTCAATTGGCTGTCGCGCCTTCTTCTTCCCAAGCCACGTCCGGAGGCAGTGCCTCCAAAGAAGAAAGCCTGTTCCATCTTCAAGTTGGCGCCTATCGGGATGTCACAGGAGCGAAACGAGCTCAAGGCAACCTTGTTGCCGCAGCCCAGAACGCTGGCGTACATGCTCCCGTCATCCGCACTCGAACTGATCGGCACGGCGGCACGTTGTACCTGGTGCAACTGGGCGAGTTCCAGACACGCACTGAAGCGGACGCCGCACGCCGCTCGATGCGCAATCACAATTTGATCGTCGTTGCAGATCAGTAGCATCTCTTCTGCCATCATGGACACAGAGCCCGATCAGTGGAATGATCGAGCCCTGCATTAGGCTGGTGAAGTCGACAGGGAAGCGAACACTACCGACTGAAGACCAACCACTGTGTTTCGATGTACTACCGACGACGCCGTCGTGAAGCGACCCCCGCAGCAAGAAGTAATGCCAGTGATCCAGGGCCTGGAAGATAGATGACCTCCAGCTCCCCCTGCGTCCACGTCCCTGCTGGTTGATCCGTTCCATCACTCCACCCGCTGATCGCATATGCCGTGATGAATCCATCCTCAGGCACGTACAGGTTGTATGCGGACAGATCGAGGCTGATGTCGACTGGACCGAAGGTGCCATACTCCTGAACATTCTCAAATGGCACCATGTAGAAGATCGTGCTTGAGCCATCAGCAAATGCCACCGTAAAGCCCAGCAATGCCTCTGAAGCCCAGTTGGGCTGGCCGGTATTGTCGTAGGTTTCCAGGACGGCCTGACTGATGGTGAATCCAGTAATGAGATCTCCACCAGAGTCGGTTTGGAATGAACCAATCACCGTATTGATCCCTGCGCTGTATTCGACGCCATCGAGCTCAAACGGGGCAATGCTCGCCTGTGAATGAGCGCCAACCGCCAGTCCCGCCATGACAGCGATACTTACTATCAATGATTGTCCAGAACGCATGCCGAACTCCCCTACTGAATACTCCTACCTCACTCAACGTTGCGTACAGACGCATTCCGCGAGCACCTCACCTTTGATCGGCGAAGTGATATAGCCTGTACGGATATTTTCTCTGAGCAAGATCTCACTCAGGAAATAGGCCACTCGAAGAACAGGGCACATAGTGCATTCAGCACCACGTGCACAGCTCACGAAACAGCGCAAATCCACCTAACCAGTACAGGTAGACCAGACTGCATAATCATCCGTGTGCAGTACGCAAACGGTTCCGCACAAGTTCTTATTTCAACGATCGCTTAAATGAGACCAGGCATCCTCACTCGCCTGCATCCCCTTCAGCAACTTCGAGAATGGCATCAGCGAGCGCCATGTACTGTTCAGGGCGGTTATAGACTTGCGCAGAAACACGCAGCAGCCACTGGCCATTCCATTCAAAAATCGGAACTTCAATCCCAAATCTGGACCTGATATGCCGCTGCAATGATTCAAAATCATTGAATTTGGGACGCACGCCCTCAGGAAGCCGCAGTGTCGCCATTGACCCCAGCAGCGACCCATCAAGTGGCGAGAGATGATCAACCCCCCAGGCATTGGAAAGAACTTGGTGAGCCCAACATGCCAAGGCGTGATTATGAGCTCGTATACGATCCCACCCCCACGTCGAATCCATCCATTCGATGGCATGGGGGACGCATCGCCATGCCGTCATATCGCGTGTTCCTTGCCAATCAAACTCAGCCGCATAGCCCTCCAAATAGCCGTGACTGATGACCGCGGGGTGGACTTCATCTCGACGGGATGCAGCTGACCAGAGAAATCCCGCACCGATGGGCGCGCATACCCATTTGTGCAAATTCCCCACGTACCACGTGGGATCAAGCGCCGTGATATCGAGTTCAACCATGCCTGGCGCATGGGCTCCGTCAACCAGCACGTCAATCCCCTGGTTTCGACAAGCCCCCACAATCGTTTCCACATCCATACGCAGTCCGGTTGAAGACGTGATGTGATCGATCACCACCAGTCGAGTGTGCTTGTTCATTGCATCAAGTACGTTCTGAACGGTATCCCGGGGTGACACGACAGGGACCGAGACATCTACTTCATGCAACTTCAGGCCATAGCGTTGAGCGACGTATCGCAGCAATTGCAATACAGCTCCATACCCGTGTGACGTTGCCACGATCTCATCAGCAGAGTCGAAATCGATTGATCTCACCACGGCG
This sequence comes from Phycisphaerales bacterium, assembly GCA_029243925.1. Classification (GTDB taxonomy): domain Bacteria; phylum Planctomycetota; class Phycisphaerae; order Phycisphaerales; family SM1A02; genus SP202. The sequence goes on along the minus strand of JAQWRC010000336.1, from coordinate 2,847 downwards.
TTCATGGCTTCAGATGCATTTTGGACCAAGCCAATGCCATTGGGGTCTGCCCCGACAAATCCAGCGATGGAGGATTTGATCTCCGGCAGTGCCTCGATCATTGTGTCCACGAGTTCAGAAACAGGGCTGGACTCGACCTCGGTACGCACCTGTTCCTGATAGGCATGAACGTGGCGAGATCTGGCACCAAAGCTGCCATGATTCAGAAACGTCAGCTCTGGAGAGAGCATCCATCCTGAAACATCTGATCCTGGCAGTGGTTCAGGACACTGGATTTCAACATCATGTGACATGGAAACTCATTGGAACAACATCAAGAGATATGGACCATAGCCTGACGGGACAAACTTCAGACATAGACACCTATGAAGAGAACACACTCCAAGCAGGAGGACCGAGATCGGCCCTGAAGGATGCATAAGAGCGAATTTGATATTCGGCTCTTGTTAGGCTAACGTAAACCGGACATCAATTCCGATGAGGATTCTCAAGAGGCCACGGTGGTCTTGACGAGATGGAAGCGTCTGGAACGATACCCCCAACATATAGGGGGTGAGCAAGAGATGACCCCGAGGGAAGGGCGACTCTTGATCATCGTGACAGCAAAGACAGGAGGATGCCTCATTATGGTCGGTTTCAACAACACGTTGATGGAGAACCAGGTACCAGCTCCCGTACCTGAAGTTCCCCTGCTCCAAACCGGACCAGGTGGCAACTACGGCAGGGCGTATTACGGCAGAAGCGGTCGACTGACCGCATCTGCCCCCCTGCTCAACCTCCGATGGGGTCGACTGGTGCGATGTTCAAATTTGCTCATCGGCCCCCTCACACTCTTGGAACGCCTGATCGGCATTGATCACTGTCCATCGGACATGGATCGTGCCGGCCGGCGATCCGAGCAGTGCGCGTTCTCTGAAAAACAGGCAGACAGTTCAACTCGTTCAATTGACGAGTTCATTGTTCGTTGTACACCTTCGGCTGATGAAGTCCGCGAGGCTTCAGTCAAAGGCGCACGCAACGATCGCCAGTCATTCCCCAGCGACAGCACCCGTGTACTTCCAGTCACCCGGGTACGTCAACTGACCAGGATGCAATCAACTCATGAATGTAACACCAAAACAACTGCAAGTGCTGAATCTGATTCGCGACTGCCGGCTCGCCAATGGCTATTCGCCGACGATGCAGGAACTAGCCGATCAGGTCGGCGTCAGCAAAGTCACAGTGTTCGAACACGTACAGGCACTCATCAAAAAAGGAATCGTCTCGCGCGAGCCCAACAAGGCTCGCTCTTTGTCGATTCCTGATGATTCCGTTCTGCCCGATGAAGAGCACTCACTGAGTTGGCCTCTGCTTGGTCGCATTGCGGCCGGCATGCCCATTCAAAAGTTCCAGCAGGATGATCAACTTGAAGTTGAATCCCTGTTCGGCACTCGCATCGGCGATCAAGGTGGAACATTCGCATTGCAGGTTGAAGGTGAATCCATGCGTGATGAAGGGATTCTGGATGGAGATTACGTACTTGTTCAGCGTGCGAGCACAGCACGACCTGGGCAACGCGTGATCGCCCTACTTCCAGATGGCGAATCAACGCTCAAGACCTTCCTCCGCGAACCAGATGGCCGCATCCGCCTTCAGCCAGCAAATCCCGACTTCAAGCCGATCATCGTTGAATCGTGCCAGATCCAGGGCATTGTCATCGGCGTCATGCGCAGATACTGAATCACATCAGTTCAACCCATCAGCTTTGCAGCCGCAACACTGTCCTGCAACAAGACAGCCAGAACGTCATGCGGAGCAGTCACAAGATGTGCCCAGCCCTGCTGTATTGCCATATGACAACCAGAATAACTGCCATATTCAGTCGGCCCAGGGACCACCATCGCATCGCGACCGTGTTCCTCCACGGCAAGCCGCGCCGTGATCATGGCACCACTTCTCACCGGCGCCTCGATGACCACCACGCCAAGTGAAAGCCCGCTGATGATTCGATTTCGCATTGGAAAGTATCGCGGCCGTGGTGCCTGATGGACCGGCAACTCACTGATCAATGCCCCGCCATGCTCAAGCACTGCATCAAAGAGTGATTCATGCTCAGGTGGATACCGGCAGGCAAGACCACTGCCAAGCACAACGACGGTTCGTCCACCACACCGAACAGCCATACGGTGAACCTCGGCATCAATACCACGTGCGCCACCGGCAACCAGACAACAACCAGCCTCAACAAGCCCTCTGGCAAACCTGCCTGCATCACGCAACCCCATGGGACTGCATCTTCGAGTTCCAACTACGGCGACTGCAGGCATATGTGCTGGCGGAAGGATCCCCTGCACACGAAGCAGTCCAGGTGGATCAGGGAGATTGACAAGTGAAGGCGGGTATCCAACCTCATCAAATCCGATGAGTCGTCCTGAGTTCTCAGAAAGCCACTGTCGCTCTTCCGTGAGATCAACCCGTGCTATCGACTCACAGATTTCCTTTGACCGTCGCAGTGTCGCCCCGCTACAGCGGCGCACACATTCCGTACCTAAGGCGCACACGGCAGCGGCGGAACCACATGCCGCGACAAGCTTTCGTGCCGTATTGACCCCAATGCCTTGCGCGGCAAGCAAACGGCGCCATGCACTACGTTCATCATCCTGAGTGTGTGACATACCACCGCACCGTAATTGCATGGGGGCATGACACGGATGGAAATGCTTTGATTCTCATCGGCGGACTTTCGCATGCTGCTCAGCATGCAGCTTCTTGCGAAAGATCTGTATCGATGCGATTTCGCCGATCACAGGGAAGCGATGTCAACAACCCGAAGAAGATGCAGGCGATCCCGCCACCAAGAAACAGATT
>JAQWRC010000334.1 GCA_029243925.1 Phycisphaerales bacterium | reverse complement strand
GATGACAACGCCGCCTTCAGCTATACGCCTGCGGCAGGCTATACCAAGGTTGATGACGTGATTAGTGAACTCATGGGCGGGCAGCAATCCGCTGGTGATGAAGCTGCAATGGAGCTGGTCGGCAAACCTGCTCCGGCATTTGAGCTTGAAGATCTCAACGGCAACAGTGTGAGCCTGGCGAGCATGAAGGGCAAGACCGTCATCTTGGACTTCTTCGCCACATGGTGTGGCCCCTGCAAGCAGGGACTACCCGTCCTCATGGACATTGCTGACAAACGAGCCGCGGATGGCGTCGTGCTCTGTGTCATCGATCTCGACGAGCCCGCCGAGAAGGTCAAGAAATTCCTCGACAAGAACAAATGGTCCTTGAATCTGCTGCTCACTGGAAAGTCCAGAGTTGCGGATGAGTACAAGGTCGGTGGAATTCCCCACACCGTCATCATTGATCCCGATGGAACCATTCAGTTCGTCGAGGTCGGCTTCCGCGGGAAGGACCATGCCGAGAAAGTAATCAACGCCGCAATCGACAAGGCGATCGCCGCGGCACAACCCTGATCGGCCGCACCATCGACTCAATAACTTATGGCAACTGGGCGATCATGGCGCGCCGTCGATCCAGCGGCATGAGCAGCATGGCCACGGACTCGAAGAATCGGTTGGACAACCGTTCAAAATCCTCGAACTCGATATCGGCCACCGACTGAAGTTCGGCGACATCGACACCACGCTCGGCGAGCAGTGCCGCATCGTCTGCTGCCCATTGTCCGATTTGCTCTCGATCGATCTCCGGATGATGCTGCAATCCATAGGTGCTCACACCAAGCATCCATGCCTGCACATCTCCATCATCACCAACGGCAAGTCGGTGCGCATCCGGCGGGAGTTCCACGACACAGTCATTGTTCCAGTGAAAGCTCATCATGGACCACGGCAGTCCCTTGTGCAGCGGATCCTCACGGCCATCTGGAGTCAGTTCAACATTTCCCCAGCCATTGCGCGGCCCACTGGGCATCGGGCCGACCGTGCCGCCGAGCGAGCGGGCAAGCAGTTGGCAGCCAAGACAGACCCCGAGTATCGGGATACCGGCGACGTGCGCCGCCTTCATGAGGGCAAGCACGTCAGGTATCCACGCCACTTCATCATCATTGGCGGACTGCGGTCCGCCGAGGCACAGCAGAGCATCAATGCCCTGGAGATCCGAAGGCAACGCATCACCACGATGCAGTCTTCGCACATCAAGGCGGTGCCCATGATCGAGCAAGGTCGTTCCAAGGCGGCGTGATGCCGCCAAATCGCTGCATTCAATGACAAGTGTTGGCATGCGCGAAGCCTACGGCGGATTCATGAAACGGGCAAACCCATGAGGCCGATTTCTGTCGTTTCAATCGGACTTGAACATGGCGATTGTCGCGTCATGCCCTCGGTAGTACGCCTGGGAAAATCGTACCAGAGGGGTGCGGGACATGGCCCAGTCCAGCCATGCGAGCGTGTCATACCGACGCGCTGGTGACAAATCACGTTCGTCCCATTCCGGATGGGGCCTGTTCGAAAGAAAGTTGAAGACGAGCCCGACGCGGGCAGACGACCAGGCGTGCTCAAGCACTGTCCGGGCGAGCACCTCGTCCATGGCATTCAGCGTGCCTGAAAGCACGATGAAATCCGATGCAAACTCTTCAAGACAATCGGGCTGAGCAACGACATCACGCGTTTCAAACCGGCATCGATTGTCATGCTTGGCGCGAGCCGCCTCGATCATCTCCGGCATGGCATCCACACCGATGTACGTGGTGAACGGAATCGATCGTTCCGTGAGCCGCTGGGCGAAATCTCCGGTGCCGCACCCCAGATCAAGCACTGTGTGCTCCCCCATGGCTCCCAGATCGATGAGGATGTCGAATCGACGAACCTGTCCCTCACGGCTGGACCACAGCGTGGCATCGAATCCTGGGCCACACGAATCAATCGCCTCTCGGTAGGGCGCCAGGTACTCGGGTTGGTCACTTTGCGGCATAATCGTCTCGATTCATGGTCTCTATCGCTGCGCAGGATAGGATGATTCCACCATGACGTGGAAGAAAATAATCATGCCGTGCCTCGTTGCCTCGTCAGTGGCGACCTGGACCGCCCATGGGGATGTTGCACCTTCCCAATTGAATCACGCACACGTGGCCGAGGCACGCGATGGCATCATCGCAGCGCTGTACCGGCATCAAGATCCTGACCGCCACTGGGATCCCGTCACGATGCCCTACGGTGAAAGCACCAACCAGCATCTGGGCGGATATACGGCGCTGGTTTGTCTGGCTTTGATTACCGCTGGCGAGTCCTATCAGGACCCACGCCTTCGACAGCCCATGCACGATCTCGAGCAAGCGAAGTTGAAGGGAACCTACGCAGTCGCCACCCGCGCGTTGATTTGGGCCGCCCTACCCGATCAGTTCAAACCCAATCTTGCTCGAGACGCCAAATGGCTTCTGGATTCGTACAACGCAGATGCGGCCGGGTGGGACTACAAAGCGCGACCAACGGGAACAGTGACGACGCCATCACCATCGGTTCGACACTTCGGGACCCTTGCACTCTGGGAAGCTGCCAAGCGTGGCTACCGCGTCCCACCTGCCGTGCTCAATGGCATTGAACAGGTGACATTGCGCAACCAGGATCAGGAGGGCGCCTGGCACTACAAGAATGAAACTGAAGCACGTT
>JAQWRC010000181.1 GCA_029243925.1 Phycisphaerales bacterium | reverse complement strand
CAGTGGTGTGAAGATCGATTCGACCCACGCGGCGGTACATCCCTTTTCATAATCCTCGGCCAGCGCATCTCACGGCTCGCCACCTTCGGCCCAACCGTAACACTCCGCCTTCCGCCGCAGCATGTCGACGATCTTGCGGAGAGCCGGGGCGAACTCTGAGAAATCATCGTTGGCCCGCGCATGCTTCCAGGCGTGCATGCCTTCACTGGACAACTTCGCCTCTTCCTCGACAAGTTCTCCGGGCAACTTCGTCTTGCGATCAAGTTCCCAGCGGAACTCCCGCAGATTGACGGCGGAGGGACTGAGCGGATCAGCGGTCAGATCGGAATCGGACTCACACTCCGCCAGCGCATCGGCAAAGGCATCACTCGTGCACATCTCATGATGCAACTTTGCCAGAAGTGCAAGCTGTTCTCCGCGATACGCAATGCCGCCTTCAGGCATGAGCACTTCCTGATCCCAGCCAAGCATGCTTGCGCTGCCACCAATCAAGCCGGCGTTGCGGGCAAGGGACAGCAGATGTTCATAGTGAACTGGAGCGATTGTTTTTTCAGCGGTTGCGGTCGTCATGGCGGACTCCTGAAAAAGGATGTTGGATCATGAAGTGTAGCAGGAACTGCATGCGGCCCGCCGCACATGCAACAGGCGTCCGCCTTGAAGCGGACGCCTGTGGAATACAGTTCAGATGTCGTCACCGACGGCGGATTACTCGCTTTCAGGCATCCGCTCCTTGAGCAGTGCAATCACGGCAGCCGCGTCATCATCAGTACGAGCCTGGGCAAGAACAAGCGCACTGCGACCAGCGTTGTCCGAAGCTGAGAGATCCGATCCAGCATCCATGAGCAGGATGAGTTTCTCAGTGCTCCCACCCGAATGCCCCGCTGCGGCGAGCAACGCCGTCTTTCCATTTCGATCCTTCGCTTCAATGGAAGCGCCGGAGTCCAACAGACTTTTCAAGCCCACGGCAGAACCGGTACGGGAAGCATGGATGAGTGGAGTGCCACCATCAATGGTGTCCTGAGCTTCAATGTTCGCGCCGGCTTCGATCAGGATCGGAACGGATTCCGGATCGCCGAATCCCGAAGCCCAGATGAGCGGGGTGTACCCCGTCGCCGCGCCGACAGTTTCAACCTGTGCGCCAGCATCAACGAGATCCTGAACGGATTCCGCTTGGCCGAAACCAGAGGTCCAGGCCAAGGGGCCACCAATGAAGGTGTCCTGCTTGTTGACATCAGCACCTGCGTCAATGAGCGCACGTGTCGCCTTGGGCTTCTTGGATGTACCCGCATGCATCAAAGGAGTACGACCAACATTGTCAGAAGCATCGTAGTCCGCGCCCGCTTCAATGAGTGCAACGATCATCGTGTCATTGCCCTCCTTGGCTGCCATGCCTACGAGACTCATGCCACTCTTGTCCTGCTGATTGACATTGACCTTCTTTTCTTCGATGCGCTTCATGAGTTCTTCGAGACGCGCCTGCTTCACAAGCACACGCACGTCAACTTCAGCATTCGCTCGACTGGGCTGCCCCTTTGCAGCTGCGCCCTTGACAGGATCATTGCCTTTGCGGCCGGTTTCACGAATCCTCCTGTTGATCTCAGCCCGTTGCTCCGGATTGAGTTTCACCAGGAAATAGTGCTGCGTGCAGCGAGGGTGATCGAAGAAGAAGGACACCTTGGCGTTGTTTGCAACGTTCCAGAACTTGTCCCAGTCGATCTGGACGACATGCTTTTCACTGGCGCCTTCAGGCGTCTCCTTAAGGATGTTCGGCTGGACGTTCACGATCTTGAACGGCTGACCGTCGATGGATTCAAGCGTAATTTCGCCATCAGGGTTCTCATCCTGACCGATCCGATCGGGAGCCATGGTCACGTAGGAAACGGACGTGCCTCTGACTGGCACCTTCAACTGGGGGTACCCCTCGATGGTGAAGGTCACGGTCTTGTTGAGCTCACGTGCCGTCGGGCCGCCTCGCAGCCGAATCGTGACATCCACTTCTTCGCCTGGGCCCAAAACCGTATTCCGCTTGAAGTCGGCAGTCGTGCAACCACAAGATGCCTTGGCAGATACCACGGTTACATTCTCGGCACTTGTGTTCTTGAGCGTCACTGTGCCGGGTTTTGTTTCGCTGGTCGAGAACTCGCCCAGTTCAATCGCGTCTGGCGTTACCGTGATGACCTGAGCTTCAACAACAGGGGCTGCGCCCCCGAGTGGCTTGGGTGGCGTAGGAGCAGGCCCAATACCCTGCGCAAAACTCGAAGAAGCAGTCAGCATGCAGAAGGTGGCGAAAAATGCTGTCGTTCTGATTAAACCCATGTCATGAACCCTCTCGTGAGGCGTCGATCTGTTCACCGACCCTCTTAATACCTGTTGTTATCCAGTCTGTAACGCTCATCAGACTGGTGGGGTTGTCATGGTATCCCGAAAATCACGGTTCTGCCCCATTTTTCCAACCAACTGAACAACGAAGGGGCGACCTATGATATTGCCCGATCCTGAGTAGATTTTCCCACTCCGCAAATACGGCTGTTCCGCCCTAGACTGCCCAGATCACATCAATCATCAATCACACTCGGACCAATCAGCATGACCACGGCACAACCTGAACACCTCGAGCACCCCCACCTCAGACCGATTCAGCCCATACCGGTCAACCAGGAAAGCACGCAGTTGATCCTGCTCCGAGATCCGCTCATGCTTGCAGAGCAGGCCACCGCGGTTCCACCCCCCGCCATGCAGGCACTCCAGATGTGTGATGGCCAGCACTCGATCGATTCCATTGCCTCAAGCGTGCAGCAAAGCCGTGAAGTCATTGAAACGCTGATCGGGCAACTTGACCAATATGGCCTCCTCTGGGGACCGGGATTCAAGGAGCTTGAAACCAAAAAGATGCAAGCCCTCAGGGAAGCAGGCGCATTTCCAATTCGTGGCACGACTCCCATGGGAACGGATGTGGATGCAATTCAAAAGCAGTTCAACACGTGGCTCGACGACACCGAGGACCCTGAAATCGAGTTTGAGCCGACGATGCTGTTCACGCCACAACTGGAGTACCCCCACACGTGGCCGATCTTCGCCGCATGCTGGCATTCACTGCGATCAACACCCGCACCAGATCGGGTCATCGTCTTCAGCAACAACGCCCATGGCATTGGCGATGGCATCGTGTTGACTCGACTCGGTTTCGAGACACCCCTGGGACGCATGCAGCCAGACACCGAACTGATCGAATCACTTGCCACCGCATGTGGTGACCGCGTATTTGCGGATGAACTCGATCACATCGCCAACATCGGCATTGAGATGCAACTGCCATGGATCCAACATTGCTGGGGCGATCTCCCCGTGACCGGCGTTCTCGTGCCCGATCCGATCGATGACCTGATCGAATCCGATGACCTCCGACTTGATCGCCCCGAGTTCACCAGCATGCTCCACGACTGTCTGGCCTCTCTGGGTGGGCGAACCCTGTTCATCGCTGCAGGCGATCTCAGCCATGTTGGTCCCCAGTACGGCGAGCCGAGACCACTTGATGACCAGCGCCGCTTCGACGTCGAACGAAATGACCGGGATCTTCTGGGACATATTCTGTCCGGGGATGTCGATGCCTTTCTGTCCGCCATTTCCTGGACGAAGAATCCAACCAGATGGTCTGGCGCAGGTGTACTTGCAGCATTGCTGGAAACCTGCCGTCCAGAGCAGGTGGAATTGATTGACTACCGGCAGGCAACAAACCCCAACAACACCGCCCTGGTCTCCTGTGGCGGACTGGCCATGGCATGATGAACCACGAATGATTGCAGTCGTCCAAAGGGTCAGCAGCGCATCCGTCACCATCGAGACGCCGCCACACCAGCATTCAATAGGCGGCGGTCTTCTGGTCCTGCTCGGAGTTGAACGGGGCGATACGTCGGCGGGAGCCGATTGGATGGCGGCCAAACTGGCCCGTCTCCGCATCTTCCCCGACGCAGATGGTCGTATGAACCGTTCCACGCTCGATGTCGAAGGCAGCATCCTGCTCATCAGCCAGTTCACTCTGGTGGGCGATGCGTCACAAGGGCATCGCCCAAGTTTCATGAACGCCGCTGAACCACACGTGGCCGAAGAACTCTACGACCGCGTTGCACAACGACTGTGCACGAACGAAAAGATTCCAGTGGGAACCGGAATCTTTGGTGCTCAGATGCAGGTCGAACTGGTCAATGACGGGCCGGTCACCATTCTTGTGAACACGCCCGCGTCACTGTCGACACGGGCGTGAACATCTCTATAGCTGTTTGGCCTGATCAGTCGTCCGTGGAATCAAGAGATTCATCATCCTCATTGATGCCCGCCTGGAAGATCGACTGCGTGCGAAGCACCATGGAGCAGTCACTTTGAAGGTGGTACCCCTGGACATGCACTTGATCGCTGTAGCGCTGCAACTCGACCAGTGACAAGTTCTGTTGCCCATCGAGCCCCTGCCAATGACTCACGAGGCAATCTTCAGATCGACCGTGCTCAAGCAGTTCCTCGTAGGTCCCCAGATACAGGTGATCTGTAAGTGTCTCGGTCTGTATCGAGGTCATGAACGTGATGCGTTCACCGAACGTCGACTGATGATCCTTCTCGCCTGCGCAAGGCGTGGTGGATACGAGACCGCGCTCCGGCAGGTGCTCGAGTTCTGGTGTCACGACCTCGACAAGGCAAACGCCTTCGAAATCGAACATGCAGACGTGGCCGCCGTTGAAGTTCCAAAGTTCAAACTCATAATTCATATGCTCGATACGCTTGCGGCCCTCGATGTTAAAGAACTCGGGGTGCACGCCGTTGCGATACAGCAGCATGTGATACGCTTGAAGACTAGATGTGCGTGATGCAAAGCTCATGAGAGAGTGTCCGTAGATTCGTCTGGTTAAAACTGGTATCTATTAGGTACGAAAAACTCCCCTCTCTCCGGCGAGCATTGTTGCCAAACTGGGCTCAAAGGCAACAAAAATCTGCCAAAAATCGTGATTCTGCGGCCCAAAGGGCATCATCAGGCCGCCCACTCCATCGCATGCAGAAGTAGGATTCCAGACATGTCACCCGAAGCACCGCATCTGCAACGACTTGCCAGCCAGCGCCTGGAAACTGAACTCCTGCTTGGCGTGGATTTCCTCCCGGTGCCTGTTGAATATTCCGAGTCCCAAAATGCTGTTTTTACCGGCACCCCGAAGCAGGGATCCGAAGAACAGCACAACGTCGCTGCTCTGCAAGCGCTTTCTGAACAGGTCACCAAAGCCTTCCCCTTCTGTGAAAGTCTGTCTGAGGCATCTCAACCAGTCTTTGGTGAAGGTAGTGCTGACGCACGTCTGATGTTTATCGGAGAAGCACCAGGTGCCGAAGAGGACCGAACAGGCCGGCCCTTTGTGGGCGCCGCCGGACAGAAACTTGATCAGATGATCGCTGCACTCGGCTGTACTCGAGACGAGGTCTACATCACGAATATCCTCAAAGCCCGACCCCCGGGAAATAGAGCTCCCACCTCAGATGAAATCACTGCATCCACCCCGTGGTTGATCGAGCAAATTCGAATCATCAAGCCAGATGTCATCATGACCCTTGGCGGACCGGCAACACAGTTCATTTTGGACACCTCCGAGGGCATCACCCACCTGAGGGGGCGATGGGGCTCCTACACCGATGAGGCCCTGCACATTCCAGTCATGCCAACCTTCCACCCCGCCTATGTCCTTCGCAACTACACCAAGGAAACCCGCCTTCAGGTCTGGAATGACTTTCAGAAAGTCATGGAGTTACTTGGGTTGCAACCACCAGAAGATAAAAAGTGATATTTCGGTTCCCAGGATGGAACCGCAAGCCTGATTGCAACGAACAACACGCTGAACTGGCCCAAGGTCAGTTCCATAACCAAGCCCCCCCCCACAAGGAGCCCGATCGATGCTCACATCGACGGGCTCTCTTTTTCATCGCCGTAACATAAAATTACCGCTACTCGTCCTCAGGCGATGTGGAATTGGGCTGCTCAGCCAACGTGCCGGGGATCAAGCCCGGCCACCAGATAAGTTGCTCCTGCTGACCATCGGAGGCGAGACGCATCAACAGATAGATTCGAGTGCTG